>NZ_JAHPIV010000003.1:74189-322665 GCF_019039105.1 Desertibacillus haloalkaliphilus
AAGCGCTGTTATGCTTCGAATGACGGACCGAAGTGACCTCGAGCCGATGGCACCTGAAGCTAGACAAATAGAAAAGCTGAAGGTGCCCGCTTATCGGCGACCAGCACTGGAGGGCCGACATAAGAAGCGCTGTTATGCTTCGAATGACGGACCGAAGTGACCTCGAGCCGATGGCACCTGAAGCTAGACAAATAGAAAAGCGCCAGGTGCCCGGTGGAGAGCACTAAAACAAAAAAAGCTTTGGCCTCTTCGGCCAAAGCTTCCACAAAGGATATGTAAAATAAACACAACCTTAAAAGGGGAAAAGGTTGTGTCCTCATAATCCTTCGTAGTCAGGCCATTTATGGTAGCCTGGTAGAAACTTTCAAGCCATATCCTTGAAAATATACGACAAAATTATACTTTTTCGACTAGTATGGTAACCAATTTTAGCAGGGGGCTATAGCCTCGTCAATCATTTTCTTTTAGAGTGTTATTGTTTTAAAGTATAGAATCTTCAGTGTCTTTTTGTGAGCGTGAGGGAACGCACAGTTTTTCATAGAGAGCGGTGCTATAGTGGGGAAGTGGAATATTTTATCTCTAAGGGGTTGACCAAATGAATGATCAATTAGTTATCGGAGGAAAAGAACTTTCTAGCCGATTGTTTATTGGGACGGGTAAATATTATAGTGACGAGGTAATTCCTGAAGTTATCAACCGATCGAAAAGTGAGGTTATTACGGTAGCTGTTCGACGTGTTGACTTGAATCGTTCTGAACAGCATGTCATGAAATACATACCGAAGGAGATGACGTTACTTCCTAATACGTCTGGAGCCAGAACAGCGGAAGAGGCGGTTAGGATTGCACGTTTAGCTCGTGCTGCTGGGATGGGGAACTGGATTAAGATTGAAGTCATCTCAGATCAAAAGTATCTTCTCCCTGATAATGAAGAGACGATCAAGGCGACAGAGCAATTAGCTGCAGAAGGATTTGTTGTTTTACCTTATATGAGTCCAGACTTAATGGCGGCAAAAAAGCTTGAAGAAGCAGGTGCAGCGGCAGTGATGCCACTAGGAGCACCAATTGGAACAAATCGCGGTTTGCAAACGAAAGAATTAATTAAACTACTAATCTCTGAAAGTAAAGTGCCAATTATTATTGATGCAGGTATCGGAAAACCTTCAGAAGCCGCTGAAGCTATGGAATTAGGTGCAGCGGCTGTTCTTGTTAATACTGCGATTGCCGCTGCAAAGGATCCGGTTGCAATGGCTGAGGCGTTTGCACAAGCGGTCGAGGCAGGACGAACGGCGTATCGCACCGGTATGGCGACAAAGTCAGAAACAGCAAATGCATCTTCGCCATTAACTAGTTTTTTAGACTCGATATAAGAGGAGAAACCAATGAGAAGGGAAGGGAAAGTGTGAGTTTTTATCTGATTTACAAACAGCTAAAAGACGTACCGATTGAAACTTATATGCAAAGTGTTTCAGAAGCTGATGTTCGTGTGGTACTAACGAAGCAGGAACTGAATCAAGAGGATTTGCTTGCCTTGTTATCACCAGCAGCTGAACGTATCCTAGAGGAAATAGCAGAGCAAGCTCATCGTTTAACTGTACAGCACTTTGGCAAAACGATTCAATTGTTCAATCCACTTTATGTCTCAGATTATTGTGTTAATCATTGTACGTATTGTAGTTTTAGTGTTACGAATGAATTTGAAAGGAAAATTTTAACGGAAGAAGAGATTGAAGTAGAGGCACAAACACTTCGAGCAACAGGGATTGAACATGTGTTGCTCTTAACCGGTGAATCGAAGCAGCATACACCTGTTTCCTATTTAAAAGATTGCGTTAAAATCTTAAGAAAATATTTTTCATCGATTGCGATTGAAGTCAATCCGCTTGATACCGAAGAGTATGAAGAGCTCTTTGCAGCAGGTGTTGACGGGGTTACTGTTTATCAGGAAACTTACAATGAAGATATTTACAAGCAATATCATGTTAAAGGACCAAAACGAAACTACTTGTACCGTCTTGATACGCCGGAACGGGCATGTGAGGCAGGAATGCGCTCGGTTAACATTGGTGCTTTACTTGGCCTAGATGACTGGCGTAAAGAAGTATTTCTGATGGCGATGCACGCTCAATATTTGCAAACGACGTACCTCGGTACAGAGATTAGTGTGAGTTTACCACGAATCCGACCAACGATTGGGGACTTTATTCCAACAACGGCGGTATACGACCGCTATCTTGTGCAATGTATGCTCGCATTACGCTTATTTTTACCTCGATCAGGGATTACATTGTCAACGAGAGAGTCCCCTGAATTAAGGGATCATTTACTACCTTTAGGGGTAACGAAAATGTCTGCAGGTGCTAGTACAGAAGTCGGCGGTTATTCACAAGATGATAAAGGCACCAACCAATTCGAGATCTCGGATGAACGTAATGTCAATGAGATTAGTGAAGCACTAATCCGTAAAGGGTACCAACCGATCTATAAAGATTGGGTTCATTTATAAACGAGAGAACAATCGTTCAGGCGATGTTAGAGAGTAGTCAGCCAATCGAGGGTAGCGGATCTTTTCTTTTCCGTTACCCTCATTTTTCTGCTTTACTGTCACGGTTGCTCGTATGGTAAAATCATAGCGAATAAAAGGATTGATAAGGTGTGTTTTTATAGATGAGATTTGTAAATAATGATTGGGCTGAGATTCTTGCTGAAGAATTTGAGCAGGAATATCT
Organism: Desertibacillus haloalkaliphilus; assembly: GCF_019039105.1. Taxonomy (NCBI): domain Bacteria; kingdom Bacillati; phylum Bacillota; class Bacilli; order Caryophanales; family Bacillaceae; genus Desertibacillus; species Desertibacillus haloalkaliphilus. The sequence continues at coordinate 76,918 of NZ_JAHPIV010000003.1, forward strand.
CCAAAGGTTAAGTGAACATTTGCGAAATGAATATCAAACAAAGACGATTTATCCTGCGTATGACGATGTTTTCCGTGCGTTTACACTAACGTCTTATCATGATACGAAGGTTGTCGTTTTAGGACAAGATCCTTATCACGGTGAAGGGCAGGCACATGGATTAAGTTTTTCAGTTCAGCATGGGGCGAAGCAACCGCCGTCGTTAAAAAATATCTTTAAAGAACTTGAAGCTGATCTTGGTGTCTCTATTCCAAGTCACGGTTCACTCGTTTCGTGGGCAAAGCAAGGGGTATTATTGTTAAATACGGTGTTAACGGTCGAAGAAGGAAAAGCCAATGCTCATAAAGGAATGGGTTGGGAGAGGTTTACAGATCAAGTGATTAAGAAGCTAAATGAGCGTAATCAACCCGTCGTTTTTCTCTTATGGGGTAAGCACGCTCAAGCAAAACAAGCGTTCATTACACATCATCCGATCATCACTTCGCCACATCCAAGCCCACTATCAGCTCGACGTGGCTTTTTTGGGAGCCGCCCGTTTTCTCGCGTCAATGAGTATCTCACTCAATCAGGAATAGAACCGATTGATTGGGGGAAGTTTGAGTGAGGAATCCTTACCGATCAGGTCGGGATCGTTGAAAGCGAGCTAACGATATCGGTATAATGAAAGAGTACTATGACAAAAGGGGGCTTTCTTTTGATAAACAAGATGAGTGACGATACAACATTACATAACGGTGTAAAAATGCCATGGCTAGGCCTCGGTGTGTATAAAGCAGAGGAAGGAAATGAAGTTGAACGAGCGGTGAAGACAGCGATTGAAGCTGGCTATCGTAGCATTGATACGGCTTCATTTTATTTTAATGAAAGTGGTGTTGGTAACGCCGTTAAAGATGTTGAAGTACCTAGAGAAGAATTGTTTATTACGACGAAGGTTTGGAATGACGATCAAGGCTATGAAGAAACATTGGCAGCCTTTGAAGAAAGCCGTAAGAAGCTCGACCTCGATTACATTGACCTCTACTTAATTCATTGGCCGGTAGCAGGAAAGTTTAAAGATACGTGGCGAGCACTAGAGAAATTATATAAAGATGGTCTTGTGAAGGCAATTGGGGTTAGTAATTTTCAAATTCATCACCTTAAAGACTTAATGGAAACTGCAGAAATTAAACCGATGGTCAATCAAGTTGAATTTCATCCACTTCTTACTCAAAAAGAACTGCTGAACTATTGTAAGCAAGAGAACATTCAGCTTGAGGCGTGGCGTCCATTAACACGTGGTGAACTGTTTGATGACCCAACAGTTGTTGAATTAAGTAAGAAATATGGAAAATCACCTGCACAAGTGATGTTACGTTGGAACTTAGAGCATGGTGTTGTGACGATTCCAAAATCTGTAACTGAAAAGCGAATTGTTGAGAATGCCGATATTTTTGATTTTGAACTAGAACAAGCTGATGTTGAAAAGCTTGATCAGTTAAATCAAAACAAACGTCTTGGTCCAGATCCTGATAACTTTGACTTTTAATTGTATAGCAAAAAAGCACACCTCACGTTGTGGAGGTGTGCTTTTTTGGGATCGCTAGGCTAAGGTAGGCTCCTTCATTGTTTAGGTGTGAGTGAGGATTTGCTTGGTATTGTGTCTGTTCATTAGGAGATGATAAGCATAACTATTATTTCATAATGGAGGCGCTGATGAGACGTTTTGCAAAGCCTACAGTCGTCGTAAGTAAATGCTTAGAGTTTGAAGCGTGCCGCTATAATGGTGATAAGATTACCAATGCAACCATCTGTGATCTCAAGCCATATGTTGAGTTTATTCCTGTTTGTCCTGAAGTAGAAATTGGTTTATCCATCCCACGTGAGACGATTCGCCTCGTCGATAAAGAAGGCAAAAATCATTTACTTCAGCCATCAACAGGTGAAGATCTAACCGAGTCGATGAGCGAATTTAGTGAGGAGTTTTTGAATAACGTCGGCTCTGTCGACGGTTTTATTTTAAAGAGCCGTTCACCTACTTGCGGGATAAAAGATGCGCGCGTTTATAAAGGAATTGAAAAGGGACCGACGATTGGAAAAGCGAATGGGATATTTGCTGACCACGTGATGCAGCAGTTTGGCGGGGTGGCGATTGAAGATGAAGGCAGGTTAAATAATTTTACGATCCGAGAACGTTTTTTTATAAAATTATTTACATTAGCGGAGTTCCGTGATGTTAAGCAGTCACAGTCAATTGGTCAGCTTGAGCGGTTCCATCAGAAAAATTATTATTTATTTAAAGCGTTTCGCTCACCGTTACTGCAAAAGTTAGAAAGCTTAATCAAAACGTACGATCAGCAAGGTATATTTGCAGAATACGAACACTATTTAAAACCGATGTTTCAACGCATGGCTCGTTATGACTCGAACATAAATGTCTGCAACGAGATCGTTGAGCGTTTTCGTACGGAGCTTTCTAGCAATGAGTATCAGTTTTATCAGGAAATGATTGAAAAGTATCGGCAAAAGAAGATTCCTTTTAGCAGTGTTCAAGCAATCCTAAAAGCATGGGCAGTTCGATTTGAGGATCAATGGTTATTACAGCAAACCTATTTTGAACCATATCCAGAATCATTGCTGACAATCTCTGATTCAGGAAAAGGAAGAGATTATTAAGGGGGTCCCTAGGGGCCCCCGTTTTATGAACAGTGAAGAATACTCTGGTGAGTAGAGGTACAAAAAGCGTGTAAAGTTATCTGACAAATCAATAGATTCAGTATTTTGAGAATGTATAATGAAAGTAACAGAAGATGTTAGCTAACTTAACGCTAACGAAAAATGGAGAGGAGAGATTGATTTGGACTCAATATTTTTAATGAACAATGTTTGGATCATGATTTGTGCAGTACTCGTTTTATTAATGCAAGGGGGCTTCATCTTACTAGAAGCTGGGTCAACAAGAATGAAGAATGCCGGCCATATCGCTGGTAAAACAATCTTCACTGTTGGGATTGCGTCACTCGTATTCTGGGCAGTCGGTTATGGCTTTATTTACGGTGAAGGAAATGCTTTTATCGGTTTATCTGACTTCTTCTACGGTGATGCAAGTTCAACAGTCGATGGTCTTGCTGGATCGATTGATTTCTTTTTCCAGTTAGCGTTTGCGGCGATTGCCTTAACGGTTGCTTTTGGCGGTTTTGCTGAACGTGCGAAATTATCGGTTTATATCGTTTTTGCTGTTTTGTTCTCAGCACTTGTTTATCCTGTTGTCGCACATTGGATTTGGGGAGCGGGTTGGTTAGCTGATTTAGGGAAGCAAGACTTTGCTGGTTCGACCGTTGTCCACTTAACAGGAGCGATGGCAGCATTAGCAGCGACGATTTTACTTAAACCACGTATTGGAAAATACAACAGTGATGGCTCATCAAACAACCTTTACGGACATAACCAAGTGTATACGGCGTTAGGTGTACTTGTCCTTTGGGTCGGTTGGTTTGGTTTTAACGCTGGTAGTACGTTAGAAGTAGCAGATGCATTCTTTGGGTATGTCGCTTTAAATACACAATTAGCAGCAGCTGCTGGTGCTGTGGCAGCATTACTGATTGCTTGGGCGGCAACTGGAAAAGCAGATGTTCCAACGACATTAAATGGTGCACTAGCCGGGCTCGTTGCGATTACAGCATCATGTGCGTTCGTTGCACCGTGGGCAGCGGTTGTTATTGGCCTCATTGGTGGATTAATTGTATTCGCTAGTATGAAATTCTTTGATAAGGCAAAAATCGATGACCCAATCTTCGCTTTATCTGTCCATGGTGTTGCTGGGATTTGGGGAACGATTTCAACTGGATTCTTTGCTACTCCAGAATTAGCGGCAATGAATGGTGGTCTTCCGGGGCTGTTCTATGGTGGCGGCTTTACACAACTAGGTGTTCAAACGATTGGTGTTGCTGCTGGTGGTATCTACGCATTTATTGTATCAATGGTCATTCTAGTCGTCATGAAAAACGCCATGGGTGGCTTGCGTGTTACAGAGGAAGAAGAGATTATCGGTTTAGATATGAGTGAACATGGAAGCTACGGTTATCCAGAAAGCTTTGGTGGCGATTCACAAAAGCCTGGCGCATAAAGAAAGTGAGCAACAGGTGAGAAGGGAGTTCGACATTGAGTACCCAGTTAACGACATATCAATCAGTTCGAGAGTGGCGGGAGCAACAAATGAGAAGTGTCGCTAGAGACCACCATACATTAAATCAATTTCATGAGCAAGTGATTTATCAGGTCGTTCAAATGGCGCAGGTACGGATGGAAAGTGAGTGGGGCAAACCGCCTGCTCACTTTGCTTTCTTTGTGATGGGGAGTACGGCAAGGTTTGAACAATCGGTTTGGAGTGATCAGGATCATGGTCTTATTTATGAGGATGGTGCAGAACCAAGCTATTTCTTAACGTTAGGTGAAGAAATCTCACGAGGGCTCGAACAAGCGGGTTATGCACGGTGTGATGGAAAGGTGATGGCGTCTAACCGACTATGGTGCAAATCACAACATGAGTGGCATGAACAGCTCGAGAGATGGCTTGACGAAAGAAGTTGGGAGACGATTCGCCATTTCCTCACTTTTTTTGATTCTCGTGTCGTTTGTGGTGAAGAAGATTACCTAGATCAGCTGAAGGACGGTTTATTTTCATATATTGATAAACATCCGGCCGTGCTAAAAAGGTTGATTGAAAATACGAGTCATATTAAGAAAGCGGTAGGGGTGTTTGGTCAATTTTTAGTTGAGACGTCTGGGAAGTATAGTGGTTGTCTTCGCTTAAAAGAGACAGCATTTTTCCCTTATGTCAATGCGCTGCGATTATTAGCAATCTATGAACAGGTAACCGAGACGTCAACATTAACGCGGTTTACAATTCTAGCAAAAAAACATCAAAAAGTTGCTCCTTATGAACGTGACTTTAAGAACCTGCTAGCGCTTCGTCTACGGTTTCAAGCAAATCAAACCGATTATGATTCGGTACATTATTTAGACATGAAGAAATTATCGAGAGCGGATAAAAAGCAATTGAAAGCAATTATAAAACATGGTCGAAAGCTCTTTATGAATGCGAAGGAAATCGTAGAAAAAGGGTGTTAAACAAATGGTAATGAATCACATGGTTCAGCTTATGAAACAGTTGTCAGGTAAAGTTGGTTCTAGCATTTATAGCTCAGTCTCTAATCAAGGAAATCCCCATCATGTCTCATTTTTGCGACAAATGGAAAAAGAGGTCAAGCAGCAAAAAGACGTGCTTGAACAACCGCTTGATAAATTAAATGTCATCGTCTTTGACCTTGAAACGACAGGCTTCTATCCTGATCAGGGGGACAAAGTTTTATCGATTGGTGCGGTCAAGGTTAATGGTGATGTCATTGATGAATGTGACTGTTTTTATTCACTTGTACACGCAAATGTCAACGTTGATCCTAGAATTAGTGAACTAACAGGCATCACGACCGCTGATCTAAAAACGGCTCCTTCACTTCAGCAAGTGCTTGGTGAGTTTTATCGATATATTGAAGGACAAGTGCTTGTCGCTCATCATGCGAATCATGAAAAGAGCTTTATGCAGCATGCCACGTGGAGTGTACGTCGAAAGAACTTTCAGCACCGCATCATTGATACGTCATTTTTGACGCGGCTTTTTCAAACAAGTGAGCGCTTGGTGAGTTTAGATGAATGCTGTAGTTATTTTGGAATTGCAACAAACGGTAGACATCACGCCTTACATGATGCAAAAATGACAGCCGAACTTTGGCGGGCTAGTGTGAAAAAGGTTCAAGACCTAGGCTATCAAACATTAAATGATATTTATGTTCAATTAGCGAAAATGAGATAGAAGGTTAAGGTACGTTTTGTCAGATTTACTTTGTGAAGGAGGCGTGTTCATTGAGTCAGGACCTTCCGCGTCATATCGCCATTTTTCCGATTAGTGTCGTTCAAGAGCTTACGAATCTAACAGCTAGACAAATTCGATATTATGAAGAGCAAGGACTAATCAAACCAGCCCGAAACCAAGGGAATCAACGGATCTTCTCATTACATGATATTGAACGATTTATAGAAATTAAGGGCTTCATTGACCGCGGCGTCAATATCGCTGGAATTAAGGCAATGTTTGAATCAGAGTTACAAATAGAAAACCGTTTGCCTGCTGATGTCAAGACTAGTTATGTTCAAGTTTCAGACAAAACTATCAATGAATGGATGAAGATATTACGCCAAAGGTTGAAATGAGGGGTGGAGTTAGCCGTTGTATTCAGGTAAAAAGGTAGGACTGTTTTATAAGATTGGTGACTAATCTTTTAAGACAGTTCTATTTTTCATTTATCTAAAGCATTTATAGTTATTTTCGATCAGAAAACGTTATGGTATACTTTTTGCAAGTATGGATTATAAGGATTGTTCATTAGGGTAGATGCATGGTTGTTCTCTCGTTAAATGGGCCTTTTGAACACGTACGATATGCGATTTTCATAAGAAAGAAGGCGCTAGTGTGGACGAAAAAAGGACGACTCTTATTTATGATCGAAATCAATTAATAGCCAAATTGACATGGGTGTTTTTTACTATAACCGTTTTGACGAATGCTTTAGTTGACCCGCTTATTCTTGTGTATATTATCCCTGCAGGTCTGCTGACCTGTCTTGTAATGACAAGGGTTGCTAGAAAAGATCGAGTAACCGAAAATTCGATGTATGTTGCTGTTCTGACATTGTTTTTATTTTTCTTTTTTCTTATTCAAATTGAACCGATCTTATTAAATTTTATCTTTATCTGGTTTGCATTGCTGCTTAGTTCCATTTATCATCAAGACCGACCAATTCTTTTGGCTGGTTTTTTAACGGTTGCTTGTACGATTTATTTTTTTAGTTTTTATCAGGAGCAAATTTTCCCTAATAGCGATCCCGTTGATGTGATCTATTTCTCGTTATTTGGGCTATTTTTTACTGTCTTTTTAATTTATTCGAGCCGTTTTACGGAACGGCTTCGCGAACGAGCGGAACAAAAAGAAGCGAAGACATCAGATCAATTATGGGAAACAAGAGAGTATCTCGAGTCGTTTTTTAACCATATGACAGATGCAGTTGTAGTACATGATCGGCATGGAATGATTATGAAGGTTAACAAACGCTTCGAAGGAATGTATGGCTGGAAGGAAGATGAGATTGTTGGACAGCGGGTGCCGTTTATCAAAGAGGAGAGTGTTGATGAAATTTACCGCTTATGGTCTCGGTTAGACTCTGGGCAGTCTGATTATGAAATGAGTCATCATACGAAAACCGGTGAGCTGATTGATGTTAGCATGACAATATCGCCGATCCGCAATAAAAGCGGAGAGGTTGTAGCTTTGGCGACGATCGCTAAGGATTATACGGAGCGAAAGAAGACAGAAGAATTGCTGAGGCGTTCGGAAAAGCTTTCAGTTGTTGGTCAGCTCGCAGCGGGGGTTGCACATGAAATTCGAAATCCGCTAACCGTTGTCTCAGGATTTATCCAATTATTGCAGCAAAACCAAAAAATGTCTCCAGAACATTTTGAGATGATTGATTCTGAATTAAAAAGGGTAAATACGATTATCGGCGAATTTTTACTATTAGCGAAACCTAACGATGTGAAATTTGAATATAAAAGTATACTTCCGTTAGTTGAAGAAGTTGTAACATTATTAAATACGACGGCGGTTATGCAAAATATTAAAATCTTTTTAAGCTATGATGAACGAGTGCCGCATATCAAATGTGAACCAAACCAAATTAAGCAAGTGATTATCAATCTGTTGAAAAACGCGATCGAAGCGATGAAATTTGGGGGTTCGATTTATGTGTATGTTGGGAGCTATCATGATGACTATGTTAGAATTCGAGTAGTTGACCAAGGGGAAGGAATACCTGACGATAAAATGACGAAGCTCGGTGAGCCATTTTATACAACGAAAGATAAGGGAACAGGGTTAGGCTTAATGGTTAGTCATAAAATTATTGAAAATCACCACGGGCAACTTAGGTTTGTAAGCAAGCCTAATGAAGGGACGTCGGTTGATTTGTTGTTACCGAAGTCGACTCATGTTTCAACAACGGATGAGGTACAAATTAGTAAGTAGAAGGAGTGAGTCCATGAATATTTCGGCTAAAACAGTCGTATCTAAAATGGATCAACAAATGTCAATGTTAAAGGCACTTGTTAACGAAACACCGACGAAGGCTGAGAAAGTTCGAGAGCAAGCGAAGGTCATTAAAATGTATTGTGAGTTACTCACTGATGAAGCTGATGAGCAGCCGACTGTTGTTACTAACAAACCGAGCGAAGCTCCAAAGCAAGTAGCATCAGTTCAGCCGGTGCAGGCGGTTCAATCAACGAGTTTGACACCTACACAAGGGAATGAAGACGGAAACGATAACCTGTTAGAATTTTAACAAAAGTGGTGCTTGCTTTTCAGGTAACTGTGCCTTGTGTTATCCTATTTTTAACAGTAGAAACAGATAGAGTGGGGAGACGATCATGGCAAACTTATTTATCATGCTAGGAAGTATCGGTGCAGGGTTAGCAGTAGCGCTAGGAGCATTTGGAGCCCATGGATTAGAAGGAAAGCTAACGGAACGCTTTATGCAAAATTTCCAAACAGGCGTCCAGTATCAAATGTATCACTCACTTGGTTTACTAGCGATTGGCATATTAGCTAGTAAAGCAGCTAGTACGTCAATGTTCGTGTGGGCAGGCTGGTTAATGGTCGTTGGTATCATTTTATTTTCAGGAAGCTTGTACGTGTTAAGTTTAACAGGGATTACAAAACTTGGTGCGATCACACCATTAGGTGGAGTAGCCTTTATTGCTGGTTGGGTGTTGCTAGCGATTGCTGCAGTGAAATCATTGTAAGTCTTTTTAACGAAGAAACTGATAGAACGAAAAAGATGCTTCTCATAAACTGAGAAGCATCTTTTTGGTAACTAGCACCAACTGACAAAGTGGCTTAACGAGGTTGATATTGACTTAATTCTCCAGGTGCAAACCCATCAAATGGATATTCATATTCAATTTCTTCATCAAAGCTGACAAAGTCAAGGTATACCATAAGGAGTAAGTACCATCTGCCTGTTTCAGGATCACTAATGACGATATGGTCACGGCCTGCCTCTTCAAGACGTCCGACAAATACCCGTGATGTCCACTCTGGGTTATTTTCAAATGTCATGTGGACACGAACGATTTTACCTCGGTTGAGGCGCAAGATGTTTTCAATATAAGACTGTTCCATTGGAAGCATACCAGGTACATCTGGGAACCCAGGACTAGGTGCCGGTGGCATTGGTGGTACTTGTAATCCAGGTTGGAAACCTCCTGGGAATGGCTGTTGTGGCATCCCTGGCTGAAAACCTCCTGGAAATGGCTGTTGTGGCATCCCTGGTTGGAGACCCCCTGGGAATGGCTCTTGCGGCATCCCTGGCTGAAAACCTCCTGGAAATGGCTGTTGTGGCATCCCTGGCTGAAATCCCCCTGGAAATGGTTGTTGTGGCATCATCCCCGGTTGGAAACCTCCTGGGAACCCTGGGGATGGTTGTTGCGGCATCCCTGCAAATTGTTCCATTGGGTCCATATATGGCATCTCATTCGGGTCTGCATGTGGTTGTTGACCTGTTTGTTGTGGGTCTTGAGGGCTCCATTGATGTTGCATGAAATCACTCCTTAACTAAATTTTGTTCAATGAATTTAAAAAGTGCCGAAAACTGAAGGGCAATCATTGTGTATGGGTTGATAGAAGCAATGGAGCTTGTAACGCCCTGTGTTCCATTGCCCCCACCATTGAGCTGGACAACTCCCCTCAGGCCTAAAAAACCATAGTGAAAATTCAGCTGGTTGGAAGCGCTCACCATTGACAAGACGTCTAGCTAACCTAATTTCTTTATCGCGTGCCCGTTGATAAAAGTAACCTTTTTGCACTGCTTCAAAGCCACCTGGTGACTGAAAGGCCATTTGTGGAACAGTTCGAATATCTTCAAAGTCTAAACAGTTGGCCCTGACGCGGTTGACCATTGTGTTCCCTGCTAACAGCATCCCTTGAACGCCTTCCCCTTCAGCTTCAGCTCGAATCAATCGTGCCAAAACCTTCATATCTTCTTCTGAAGCTTTGATGACAGCCATCGCTTCACCTCCACAGTTGATAAAGAAGTACGAGTGAGTGTACTTCAGTGCTCTTGTTGTTTGGAAGACGATGTTTTAATTAATACGATGAACGAAAATGCTATCGTATGTAACAACAAATCATTTACATGAAGTCCTGTTGTTTTGTTGCAGTTAGTTCAACTATATGAACCTAGATTTTTAACTATGCCACTTTTATTAGAGTCTGTTTTAAAAAAGCGCCTCCCCTGTTTGAATGGACTTTAACATGATCCACTAGAAAAACGATGTAAAAAAGAGCGTGTTCTAAAGGTAGTTAACACCTTTTAGAACACGCCCTCGGGCCTTTATGCTTGTTATTTTTTTTATACGTGAAAGAATGCGGGAATGTTTTCTTCTGTTAAGATATTTCCAACGTAGAAGGAACCGAATTCTCCAAAACGAGCGGAAACTTCGTCGAAACGCATCTCATAGACAAGCTTTTTAAATTGGAGCACATCATCAGCGAATAACGTAACGCCCCATTCCCAATCATCAAAGCCGACAGAGCCAGTGATCACTTGTTTAACTTTTCCTGCATAGCTGCGACCAATCATGCCGTGACTTCTCATCATTGAACGTCGCTCATCCATCGAAAGCATGTACCAATTATCGTTTCCTTGGCGACGCTTGTCCATTGGATAGAAGCAGATGTGGTTTGCTTTTGGTAAAGTTGGTTTTAAACGTGCTTGAATCTGTGGATCATCTTCAGGGTTTGTACCATCTTTTGCAGGCATATAGTTACTAAGCTCAACGACTGAGACGTAAGAATATGTAGGAATTGTGAACTCAGCAAAACGAGTTTTATTAAACTCATTTTCAATGTCATTTAATTCTTCCATCGTTGGGCGTAGCAGCATCATCACTAGATCTGCTTTTTGTCCAACAATAGAGTATAACGCGTGACTGCCTTCTTTCTTTTCTTCTGTATTGTTCCATTTTTCAACTAATCCAAGGAATTCATTAAGGATCGATTGGCGCTCTTCACTAGAAAGTGTCTTCCATGCTGGCCAATTAATTGTACGGAAGTCATGCAGGCAATACCAGCCATCTAACGTTTTTGCTGCTTCACTCATGATTTATACACTCCTTAGTTATTAAAATTATCAGTTTTACGTTGTCGATACATGGTTAATCATACCATACTTCAAAGAATATATTCAAAACAGACGGTATGACGTTAACAAAAGGTGGTATCGTTGGCCCTGCATGATGCAAAACGGAATGGGACATGCTGAATAGAAGAGAGTGTGAGGTTAAAAAGCTGACTTCTAGATAAGAATCATTTGAATATTACCATTTTTAGTACATTGACAAATACGGTTTATTTTTGATTTCAAGAGGAGTATTCTAATGGTAAGATGACCCGATTATTAGGAGGATATATACATGAGTGATCTCTTTACTGAAATAAAAGCGAAGGTAAAACAAGACCGTCCAACGGTTGTGTTCCCCGAAGGCCTTGATGAGCGAATTTTAAAAGCAGCTCATCAATTGGCTACAGACGAAGTCGTCAAACCGATTTTAATTGGCAATCAAGAAGAAATTGCTGCAAAGGCAAAGGATTTAAATGTTTCATTAACGGGTATAGAAGTGATTAATCCGGCAAGCTATGAGCAATTCGATATGCTTGTACAATCATTTGTGGAACGTCGAAAAGGCAAGGAAACGGAAGAGTCAGCACGAGAAAAACTTCTTGACCCAAACTATTTTGGTACGATGCTCGTTCACGTTGATTTAGCAGATGGGTTAGTAAGTGGAGCAGTTCATTCGACGGGTGACACGGTTCGTCCGGCCTTACAAATCATTAAAACACAGCCAGGAATTAAGAAGACATCAGGTGTATTTGTGATGGTTAAGGATGAGCAAAAGTTTGTCTTTGGTGACTGTGCGATTAACATTTCGCCAAATGATGAAGAGTTAGCTGAAATCGCGATTGCGACAGCAGAAACGGCGAAAGTCTTTGATCTTGATCCAAAAGTTGCAATGTTAAGCTTCTCAACAAAAGGATCAGCGTCTTCAATTGAAACGAAAAAGGTTTCTGCGGCAACGAAAATTGCTCAGGAATCTCGCCCAGACTTAGTCATTGATGGTGAATTCCAATTTGATGCTGCGTTCGTACCAGCGGTTGCTCAGAAAAAGGCACCTGATTCGCCATTACGTGGTGAGGCCAATGTGTTTATCTTCCCGAGCTTAGAATCTGGGAACCTCGGCTATAAAATTGCACAACGCTTAGGCGGATATGAAGCAATAGGACCGATTTTACAAGGCTTAAATAAGCCAGTGAATGATTTATCACGTGGATGTAATGAACAAGATGTTTATAAGTTAGCTCTAATTACAGCGATGCAATCGATTCAAAATAAAGTGTTATCATAATAGATGAAGCAAAGGGCACTGAAAAAGTGGATTTCACACTATTTCAGTGCCCTCGTTTATTCCTCCAGTGCTTTTTCATTTCGTTTGAGGACGCGCTCGTAATGATGATCCAACACATTCATTTCATCAGCTGTTAGTTGTGATGGGAGTAGTTTAGCACCATGAGTGTTTAGGGTCGTCAGTAACTTGTACATAACGGATTGGATCGTCAGTTCCTCACCGAGTAATTCCGATAACGATGCCATTGTCTTTGGGGTAATCGTTGGGTAATCGAATTTTACCGGTTGACCTTGGACGGCAAGGTCATAAAATTTACCGATAAGAGCGGCGCGTTCAGAACCGCTGTTTGTGACACATAAGTAAATCTGTACGGCCACGCCACCGCGTATGCGGCGTTGGGAAATACCAGCAAATTTTTTACCACCAATACTTAAGTCATAACTGCCGGGGCAGTAGGAGCCAACGATTTCCTTTGCTTCAATTGTTATATCTTTATCTGCAAACATCGCTTGAATGAGAGCATACATGAGATCGTAGCCATGATTAATCGAAAACTTCTTTTCCTCTTTGACGATCAGTGACAGATTGAGAATGCCCTCATCAAGGACAACAGCGAGTCCGCCTGAATTGCGGACAATCGCGCGATAGCCGCTCTCACGTAAAAACTGAACACCTTCTTTGATCATTGGAAGACGGCTGTCTTGAATGCCGAGTACAATCGTCTGATGATGAACCCAGGCGCGAACAACAGCTTCGGAATCGCCGGTGCCAATGGAGGTGCATAACGTATCATCAATCGCAAATGATTGCAGCGCATCAAAGCCTGGTCCAAGCGTTGTTTGGTCAATGAAACGCCAAGGTTGTTTAAGTTGTTGTAGTGACATAATCGTTCCCTTGCCTTTGTCAAAAATTTTCGTTTGCTGTTAGCATTATATCATGTTTTGTCTTATTGTATTGCTGCTGATCCCGCACTTTACTTCTTACAGTCTCCCTTTATCGGAGCGAATGAGTACTTTTTTGTGTTTATGGGAAAGTTAATTTGCATATCAAAGGACAAACATTGTACAATGAAGGATAGTGAATAGAAACGAAAGGAATTGTTACCGATGGCAAACGAATTTAGAGTCTGTGATATTTGCCAAGCAACGAATATAAAAACATTGCTCCCACGCTTAAAGAAGCTTGATGCTGGCGCTGAAATTCATATTGGCTGTCAATCGTACTGTGGCCCTGGGCGGAAAAAAGCTTTTACGATGGTAAATAATCGCCCAATTACAGCACCAGACGAAGACCAGCTGATTGAGAAGATAGAAAAAAAGCTAAAAAAGTAAAGAAACATAAGTAATGTGAACAGTCGAGGCTATCCTAAGAATTTATCGGATAGTCTTTTTATTTTGTATAAAATATATTAAAATAATATATTAGAAAAAGTGTATACGCGTAGTCTATCATTCTTGCATAGCAAGTGAAAGAGAGGAGAAAAAAATGAAGTTAACGAAACAGATTATTATCGCGCTTATCTTAGGTATAATTGTCGGAATTGCGTTTCATTCATTTGCACCACAGGCGTTTGAAATCGTTGACACTTATATGTTGACGCCAGTTGGACAATTATTCTTGAAAATGATTACAATGCTGGTTGTTCCACTTGTGTTCTTCTCAATTATTTTAGGGACAGCGGGGATGAGTGATCCGAAAGTGCTCGGTCGGATCGGCGGGAAAACCATCCTTTATTATATTGTGACAACGGCGATTGCTCTTGTGATTGGATTAGCGGTTGCTCATGTGATTCAACCAGGACAAAGCGGTATTATGGCTGGGGATGTCCAGACAGAGACGTTCGAGGCAGAAGAGGCACCGCCAGTTATGGATACATTATTAAATATTATCCCGTCTAACCCAATTGACGCGCTTGCATCAGGGGAAATGCTGCAAATTATTGCTTTTGCGATCTTTGTTGGTTTTGCATTAGCTAGACTTGGTGAAAAGACGGAAGGAATCGTTAAGCTCGTTGAGCAAGGGAACGAGATTATGATGTTTTTAGTCACACTTGCGATGAAGCTAGCGCCTTATGGTGCGTTTGCGTTAATCGCTTCAGCACTTGGGAACCAAGGGACTGGTGCGTTACAGTCAATGGGGCTGTATATGATTTCAATTGTCATTGCATTAGTGCTTCATGCTGTTGTGACGTATGGAGGGGCGGTTGCTCTTCTTGGAAAGCAGAACCCACTGCAATTTTTCAAAAACTTCTTCCCAGCAATGACAGTCGCCTTTAGTACGTCGAGTAGTAGTGCAACATTACCGATTTCAATGCGTACGGCTCAAGAAAATTTAAAAGTTCCTAAGTCAGTATCAAGCTTTGTTCAGCCACTTGGAGCGACGATCAATATGGATGGAACGGCGATCATGCAAGCGGTAGCAACCGTTTTTATTGCTCAAGTCTATATGATCGACCTCTCTTTTGCAGATTTACTAACCGTTATTTTAACGGCAACACTTGCAAGTATTGGTACTGCTGGAGTGCCAGGTGTTGGGATCATTATGCTAACGATGGTGCTTACCTCTGTTGGCCTTCCGGTTGAAGGGGTTGCGTTAATTTTAGCCGTTGACCGTATCCTTGATATGACGCGAACAGCGATCAATATTACAGGTGATGCATCATGTGCTGTTGTTGTTGCTAAGTCTGAAGAAAAGCATTTGAAAGAAAACGAATAAACATTAATACAGTAACAATATGAAGGTGAAGGGACGAGTTGCGTCCCTTCATTTTTTATATTTAATGATCGTAAGACTTCTAGTATAATGAGAGTGATATGTAGAGAACGGAAGGTAACGAAGCGTACGAGAACGAAGTCTGAAGGGAGCGTCGTAATGTCATCTGCCTACGGTAAGTTAGAGGAAGAAAAAGTATTTAAAGATCCTGTCCACCGCTATATTCATGTACGAGATGAGTTAATTTGGGAATTAATAGGCACAAGAGAATTTCAGCGGTTACGGCGCATTCGTCAGCTCGGAACGACGTATTTGACGTTCCATGGTGCTGAGCATACCCGATTTAATCATTCACTCGGTGTGTATGAAATTGTGCGGCGTATTATTGAAGGGTTTGAAGGCCGGCCAGATTGGGATGAGAATGAGCGTCTGTTGTGTTTAACAGCTGCGCTTTTACATGATGTTGGGCATGGGCCATTTTCGCATTCATTTGAAAAAGTCTTCAATTTGGATCACGAGGACTGGACGAGAGAGATTATTTTAGGGAAGACTGAAATAAATAAAGTCTTGCGACGTGTTAGTGATTCTTTTGCAGAGAAGGTTGCTGATGTCATTGAGAAGACGTATTCAAATAAACTTGTCGTTAGTCTGATTTCGAGTCAGATCGATGCCGATCGCATGGATTACCTGCAGCGTGATGCGTATTATACAGGAGTAAGCTACGGCCATTTTGATATGGAGCGGATTTTGCGTGTCATGCGACCCTACGATGATCAAGTCGTGATCAAGGAGAGCGGTATGCATGCGGTTGAGGATTACATTATGAGCCGATATCAGATGTATTGGCAGGTGTATTTTCATCCGGTAACGAGAAGTGCTGAAGTGATTTTAAGCAAAATTTTAAAGCGGGCGAAAAATCTCTATAAGCAAGGCTACCGCTTCAAACAAGAACCGACGCATTTTTATTCATTTTTTAATGAAAAACCAAGCCTCGATGATTATTTGCGGCTAGATGAGTCGATAACCCTCTATTATTTCCAGATTTGGGAGGAAGAGGAGGATCGCATTTTACGTGATCTTTGTGGTAGATTTTTAACGAGAAAACTATTCAAATATGTCGAATTCAACCCGAATTTACAAATGAATGATTGGCCGATGTTACAGCAATTATTTATAGATGCAGATATTGATCCGGACTATTACTTAGTGATTGATTCATCATCGGATTTACCATACGACTTTTATCGACCAGGTGAAGAGGAAGAGCGGCTGCCGATTCATTTGTTAATGCCAAATGGGAAGCTTCGCGAACTCTCGCGTGAATCGGACGTTGTTGAAGCCATTTCAGGAAAGAAACGAACTGATCACAAGCTATACTTCCCCGAAGACGTGCTAGATGATCACACAGAACACGGTGAGGTGAAGCGCAAAATTAAGGAGATTTTAATGAAATAGGAGGTTTGCCGGTTTGCTTAAAGATCATGCAAAATTGATGGCGATGTTTGAACAGACAGGTGAAATTATTGGCCGTAAAAAGCTGCAAAAAATTATCTATATCGCCAAAAAGATGAATGTTCCCTTTCATGAGCGATATAACTTTCATATGTTTGGTCCTTACTCTGAGGAACTGACGTTGCGGATTGAAGAGCTTTGTAATCTCGGATTTTTAGATGAAGTCAAGGAAAAGAAAAGCGGCTATTACCAGTATCGCTACAGTTTAACTAACGAAGGTGAGAAGTTTTTAAAGTTATATGATTTTGACCTACCGAAAATGGATGACTTGACTTGCGCGATGAATCAGTGCAGCTCCCGATTTCTTGAGCTCGTTTCAACGATTCTTTACTTTGATGATCTCCCAAAAGACGAGGTAAAGGAAAAAGTAATGACATTGAAACGAAAACAGAATTACACGGATGATGACATTGATGAAGCGTATGACTATATTGAGCAGTTGCAGCAAACGGTTGTTCACTAATAAGTGGACAAGCTAAAACAAAGGGGCTGTCCTTAAGTAACATCACCTTCCTAATGAGGTGAGCAGTCACTTATCGGACAGCCCCTTTGCTAAGTGTGTGCTTAGTGGGAAAAAGCAAATTTATTTCAGTAGGAAAATCCTAATGAAGTAACGTGAGTTTACATATCGCTAATACGTGTGCCTGCGACCCCATAATGAGTTTTTGGCATTTCTTCAATGATGACCTGAACTTTTTCTTTTGGGGCATCGACAGTATCTGATACAGCATTTGTCACTTTTTCAACTAATGCACGCTTTTGGTCATCATTACGACCTTCGAGCATTTTTACAGTAACGATAGGCATGAGGCTTCTCTCCTTTTTGTACATTCCTTAGATAAAGTGTGTGTATTCTTTTCTGTTAAACATACTATTCGAGAAGTTTAGGCAAAATCCTGCAAAAACATACAACAAAGTTAAAAAATTTGTTCAGTTGATGAGAACGTGAACAGTGGTGAAAAGGTAAGGCTGAAATTGGAAATGGATCGGTATTATCGTGTACAATTTAACTAAATGTGCGTATTCAAAAAGGAGGACAAAAAGAACCGAGTAGTTCGAGGCGGCGTAGCTAGGAGCAGTGGAGCGTATGTTTTTAATACGTGAGCAGTGCACGAGCAAGCCAACGAAGAAACTCGACGGTGATTTTTACCGGACTTTTTGAATATCCTCTAAATGATAATTAGGGAAGGAATGATGAGACATGGATCTCTTTAATGATGATAAGAAAAAGAAAAAAGGATCAGGCTTTAATATTTTAAGTGGAGACTCTACGTCTGGACATGGTGGGTATGGTACTGGGGTATTAAGTCTTGATAACATATCTCCTGTGATTGTTGATCCTGAAGATAACGATGCGTATGTAGATATGGGGGCCCTTCATGCAAGATCTGCAGTTGAGAAACGGATCAAATTCCTCCCCAATCGTGATGAAGTCCCAAATGGCCGCCTATATTGGCTCGTCTGGGTCACGATTGAACATAAGGGAGATGGCGCTTACTATGCAGGAGTGACTGCTTGTGAAATGACAGTGGATATTGAGATACGACGTGGCTATAAGAGTTTACCTGAACACGTAAATAAGATGGATAAGTCATTGAAACGTCATATAATGGTTGATCATATGGATGATCACTCGAAGAAGCTATTAGCGACATTTTTGAAAGAACACAACCAAGACATGTGGGAGCGTTCCGCTGAGCAGTTAAAGCAAGATCTATTAGGGTAAGGATACGTTTGTCAATACCTTGATTTTATGAAGTTTGAATAATTTGTGAATGATAAATGTTTCACTTGAGCTTTTTAAAAAATAAAAGTAAACTAACTATAGTGTAAACACATTATACTAGGACATAAAAAGGCGCAAACAAGAGCTGATCTCTGTTTGCGCCTTTTTACTTGCTTCATTCTCTATTGAAACCACTTGATAATTCGGTCTAAAAACTTCTCCTTTTCTTCTTCTTCATCGGTCGGTTCTGCATCATTGTGATCTTCTATATGCTCAGTACAATATTCAGTTGGTTCAGTTCCTGTTATAAAGGACATTTCTCGTTGCACCGGACATGATTCGGTTGCTAATAGTCCATTGCTTGGATTAACAGTGACCGTCGTGACGTCACTTGGCTTGCGGAACGGAATCTTTAATTGGTCAGCTAAGGCATCTTCAATAAAGTTCGCCCAAATCTTTTTGGCGTGTTGGCCTTCGGTAGAGTGGTGAATACTTTGACCTTGGTCATAGCCAATCCAAACGCCGGCAACGAGCTGTGGTGTGTAACCAATCATCCAACTATCAGTCGACGTTGACCCTGATTTGCCTGCAACCGGACGATTGATAAGGTGGGCAATTGATTGGCCTGTAACTGATGTATAGTCATTTAGCGATGTATCAAACATTCCTGTCATTAAGTCGGTCATGACATAGGCGAGCTCAGGCTTAAGTACTTGCTCCATGATTGGTTCTTGCTCATAGAGAACTTCGCCGTCTTGGTCAACGACCTTTTTGATAAAGCGTGGCTCTACTTTGATACCGCCATTAGCAAATGGGCTATAGCTGTTGACAATTTCTAGGACGCCGACAGGCATTGTACCGAGTGCCAGTGATGGAATGTCAGCAAGTGGACTTGTGATGCCCATTCTTTCAGCCGTCTCGACGAGGTATTCGGTCCCTAAGAAGATGTTTGTTTTTACAGCATATATATTATCTGAAAAGGCGATCGCTTGTGCCATCGTAATAAAATCATCAGCATAGTTATCAGCAAAGTTGCCAGGCGAGTATTCTTTGCGCCCGTCATCATAATTAAATGTTGTCGGCTCACTTTTTAACGTTGAAGCTGGAGTGAATCCTTGTTCAAGAGCTGCATAGTAGAGAAATGGCTTAAACGTTGATCCTGGCATCCGTTTCGCTTGTGTGGCACGGTTGAACGGGCTTTCTTGATAATCACGGCCACCAACAAGTGCACGGACATCACCATTTCGTGGATCAATCGCAACTAAGGCTGTTTGTAACTCAGATTCATCACCAATTTCGCGTTTAACCCATTGTTCGGCTTTGGATTGCATGTCTGCATCTAACGTCGTATAAATGTGCAAGCCCCCAGATTCAATCAGTTCGGGGTCAATATCAAGCTCGTTAATGAGTTGTTGGCGGACGGCATCTTGGAAATAGGCACCGGTCTGAGCAGTTTGACTTTCATGTTCTTCAGAGAAATCAAACGTCTGACGCTTTGCCTGTTCAGCCTCTTCCTGACCAATGAAATTCGTTGTTACCATCGCGTTGAGGATCGTCTCTTGGCGTCCTTTTGCACGGTCAAAGTGTTGCAAAGGTGAGTAATAGGTTGGTCCTTTCGGGATACCGGCAAGTAAACTAGCCTCCGCTAAGCTGAGCTCAGATGCGGATTTGTTGAAATAGTGATGGGCTGCAGCCTCAATCCCGTAGGCACCGTGCCCATAATAGATCGTATTTAAATAGCCTTCCAAAATTTCCTTCTTCGTATAGTTTACTTCTAGTTTTAGTGCATAAAGCGCTTCATTGATTTTTCGTTGCCATGTTTTATCATGACCTAAATATAGATTACGTGCATATTGTTGTGTGATCGTACTTGCCCCTTGCGCAAACGAACCGCTTTGGATGTTTGCCAGTGCAGCTGCGCCGATCCGCACAAAATCAAAGCCGTGGTGTTCATAAAATTTACGGTCTTCGATTGCAATGGTTGCTTCAATGACTTCGGGGGCGATTTCGTCTAAGCTGACCCAATAGCGGTTTTGGCCTTGATGACTTTCGCCGATTATTGTATTGTCGTTTCCGTAAATCACTGATGTTTGTGGGACGTGTAACGGTGGCGGCCCTTGGATTTTAATGTAGGAAAGTAAACCGATGATAACCGCCATTGCGAGTATACTTAAGACGAGAACTGCTCGAAAAAAACGTCTAAACCATTTCCATGTTTGTTTAAAGCGATGATTTGTGATGACTTCCACGCTAGGCACCTCTTATTCTCATCATTTTTAAAAGATACTTTCTAGCTTAGGTAAGTCTATCCAATTTTAAACATCGCTTAATGTAAGGAAGTTTCTCTTGCATTTTTTACCGATTGAATTATACTTTTTCTGTGCCGTTTAGATGGTTGAGCTTAATTGGAATAAAGTCATTGAGTTGGCGGTTCCGCTTCGCCGACTGTTGTCGTCGCAAACGGTTAGCACCGTTTTCGGGCTCGCTAAGCTGGGGGATAGCACATTATTGTTTAAAGGCTGTTTGGCTTTGAGGGGGGCAAAAAATACGATGATCATCGTGATTGGTCACGTACATTATAGGGAAAGCTGATAGAATAGAATAACTACTAGAGGTGAAAGCAATGGAATTTTGGTTTACAGAAAAACAAACAGAGCATTTTGGGATCACTGCGAGAGTGAAGCGGACTTTACATACAGAACAAACCGATTTTCAAAAACTAGATGTCGTTGAAACAGAAGAATTCGGAAACATGCTCTTACTTGATGGCATGGTGATGACAACAGAAAAGGATGAGTTCGTCTATCATGAAATGGTCGCCCACGTCCCATTATTTACACACCCGAACCCAAAACAAGTGTTAGTCGTTGGTGGAGGAGACGGTGGTGTGATTCGCGAGGTGTTAAAGCACCCGTCTGTTGAAAAAGCAACGTTAGTTGAGATTGATGGTAAAGTCATTGAGTACTCAAAAAAATATCTACCAACAATCGCAGGAAGCCTTGAGGACCCACGTGTCGAAGTGAAGGTCGCAGATGGGTTTATGCATATTGCAGAAAGTGAAAATGATTATGATGTGATTATGGTCGATTCAACGGAACCGGTAGGTCCGGCAGTAAAACTGTTCGAAAAAGGCTTTTATGAAGGAATCTCGAAGGCGCTGAAAGAGGATGGCATCTTTGTTGCCCAAACGGATAACCCATGGTTCCATTCGGAGCTCGTTGCGCAAGTGTATCAGGATGTAAAAGAGATTTTCCCGATCACAAACATCTATACAGCAAATATTCCGACATACCCAAGCGGATTGTGGACATTTACGATCGGGTCGAAAAAGCATGACCCATTAGCTGTATCTGACGATCGTTTTCATGACATCGAGACGAACTATTATACGAAAGAGATTCACAGCGCTGCGTTTGCGTTGCCGAAATTTGTAGCAGATCTTAAAGAAAACAAATAGGAGAGGAAAGCGAGGGGCTGTTTGATGCGATTTGATGAAGCCTATTCTGGTAATGTCTTTATAATGAGTCATCCGAATTTTGATGAAAGCGAAGCGGTTATCTATGGCATGCCAATGGACTTTACGGCAAGCTTTCGTCCGGGGTCGCGGTTTGGACCAGCGAGAATCCGTGAAGTCTCAATTGGACTTGAAGAGTATAGCCCATACCTTGATCGCCATCTTGAAGACGTCAAATTTTACGACGCCGGTGATATTCCGCTACCATTCGGTAATCCTGGGCGGAGTCTTGATATGATTGAGGAATTCGTTGAGAAAATTATCGCTGCTGGTAAGTTTCCATTAGGGCTTGGCGGTGAGCACCTCGTCTCATGGCCGATTTTTAAAGTCCTTCATAGAAAATACCCTGATGTCGCAGTTATTCATATTGATGCTCATACGGATTTGCGTGAGGAGTATGAAGGGGAGCCATTGTCACATTCAACACCGATTCGAAAAGCGTGTGAGTTGCTTGGTCCAGAAAATGTTTATTCATTTGGAATTCGTTCTGGGATGCGTGAAGAGTTTCAATATGCCAAAGACGTTGGCATGTATTTGGCCAAGTTTGACGTTGTAGAGCCACTTAAAGAGGTCCTGCCAAAACTGTCAGGCCGTGATGTCTATGTAACGATTGATATTGATGTTCTTGACCCTGCCCATGCACCAGGAACAGGCACAGCTGAAGCTGGGGGGATTACGTCAAAAGAGCTGCTTGAAGCAATTACACTGATTGCAAATGCTAATGTCAATGTCGTCGGTGCAGACCTCGTTGAAGTGGCTCCCGCTTATGACCCAACGGAGCAAACACAAATTGCTGCTAGTAAATTTGTTCGCGAAATGCTATTAGGCTGGGTAAAATAAGAGGGGAGGAAAAGCTAACGTTTCTCATATTGAATGGGAGTTAGCTTTTTTTCCTATCTCTTGATTTTTGCTTGCATGAAAGAGCAGGAACCGCTAAACTGATTCATCAGAGACAGAACAATGATTATAGCGTTTTAGCGTGCAAGATCAGTGAAAGGCGTGAGTCGCGTGGAGCAAATCCCGATTCAAGTACATATGACAACCGAAATCAATGACGATGAAAATCGACATGAGCGAATTGTCGTCAAGGCGAACGGAACATTAGTTGAAAAAAATGAAACGGTTTATATACGCTATACCGAAGAAGTTGCCGAAATGGGTGAAGTTCGTAATACGATCAAAGTCAAAGATGATGAAGTCATGATCATTCGCCAAGGCGCGATTGCGATGAAACAGCGTTTTAAATCCGGTAAACAGACGGAGAGCATTTATAAAAGTCGCTACGGAGCAATGGAAATGAAGGCAGACACAGAAGCGGTTGCTTATACGTGGTATAATCAGGAGAAAGTGAGAAAGCTCGTTTTTTCTTATTTGCTGCAATTACAAGGGGAAGATGTCGGGCATTACCTTGTAACATTGAAGATAAAGGAGGATCTATAACAAGATGAATATCGTTGAACAAGTTAAAGAACGATTAAAACAAGAAATTGTTGCTGCCGTGATAAAAGCGGAGCTCGCAACGGAAGACCAAATTCCTGCCGTTAATCTTGAAATTCCAAAAGAAAAATCGCACGGTGATTATGCTAGTAATATGGCGATGCAATTAGCGCGAATTGCGAAAAAAGCACCACGCCAAATCGCTGAAGATATCGTGGCAAACTTTGATAAAGGAAAAGCGTCGATTGAAAAGATTGATATTGCTGGACCTGGTTTTATTAACTTTTACATGGATAACGGCTATTTACGTGATATCGTTACAAACGTTCTGCAAGCAGGCGGTACGTACGGTGAGACAAATGTCGGGAACAACCAGAAAATTCAAGTGGAGTTCGTTTCCGCAAATCCAACGGGGAATCTCCATTTAGGACATGCCCGCGGCGCAGCGGTTGGTGACTCACTTTGTAATATTTTAGATAAAGCAGGCTTTGATGTTGCTCGTGAATATTACATAAATGATGCCGGAAACCAAATTCATAACCTAGCACTTTCGGTTGAAGCGCGTTATTTCCAAGCATTAGGGCTTGAAAAAGAGATGCCTGAAGATGGCTATCACGGCGAAGATATCGTTGGTTTCGGTAAAGAGCTTGCCGAAGAGTATGGCGATAAGTATGTCAATGTTGATGAAGATGAGCGTCTACAATTTTTCCGTGAATACGGGTTAAAGCGAGAGCTTGATAAATTAAAGGATGACTTAAAAGACTTCCGTGTCGAGTTTGATGAGTGGTACTCAGAAACGTCACTATATACGTCTGGAAAAGTTGAAGAAACGTTACAGCTACTTGAAGAGAAAGGCAAGACGTATGACGAAGACGGAGCAAAATGGTTCCGTTCAACAGAGTACGGTGATGATAAAGACCGCGTTTTAATCAAAAATGACGGATCATATACGTACTTAACACCGGACATTGCCTACCACCAAGATAAAATGAACCGTGGCTTTGATAAGCTTATTAACATTTGGGGAGCAGACCACCATGGTTATATCCCACGAATGAGAGCGGCGATTCAAGCGCTTGGCTACGAGGCAGACCAGCTTGATGTTGAAATCATTCAAATGGTGAGCTTGTTCCAAGGCGGAGAAAAAGTAAAAATGAGTAAACGTACAGGAAAGGCGGTTACGCTTCGTGACTTAATGGAAGAAGTGGGGATTGACGCCACTCGTTATTTCTTTGCGATGCGTAGTGCCGACACACATTTAGATTTTGATATGGATCTAGCGGTATCAAAATCAAATGAAAACCCTGTTTATTACGTTCAATATGCACATGCACGTGTATGCAGTATTTTAAGACAAGCCGATGAGATCGGGTTGCAGTATGATGAGAACACAGATTTATCTACAATTTCATCTGAGAAAGAATATGATTTACTAAAAAAACTCGGTGAATTTCCTGAAGCGGTTGCTGAAGCAGCTGAAAAGTATTCACCGCACCGCTTGACGAATTATGTATTTGAATTAGCGGCAACATTGCATAGCTTCTACAATGCAGAACGTGTAATCGACCCTGAAGATAAAGAAAAGAGTCAAGCACGATCAGCGTTAGTCAAAGCGGTGCAAATCACATTACAAAATGCGTTAGACTTAATTGGTGTTGAAGCACCAGAGCGAATGTAACAATGATGAACCTATATTGAAAGAACGGCCAAATCGGATACGGTTTGGCCGTTTTTATAGGTGTCTCATTATGGTGCCTGGCACCTTAGTACCGGTGCCAGGCACCATAATGCAATGAAGGGGAGTAAATAGTGCAACGTAAGGGCATAGTAAAAGTGAAAAAGGAAGTGATAAAACATGCAAGAGACAATATTAGCATTAATTGCAGGGTTACTTGTTGGTTTTATATTTGCGCTCATTAAGCTACCAATTCCTGCACCACCCGCTCTCCCTGGTGTGATTGGGATCATTGGCATATATCTCGGTTATAAGCTCTATCAATGGGTTCTGCCGTTTTTTACAGCTGGCGGTGCGTAAGCTTAAAGAATAATCCAGCGATGAGGTGATCACAGCAATGCCATACGCATATACAGAGGACGCCATTCCAATTTATTATGAGGCTGCTGGCCATGGAGTGCCGATTATCTTTATCCATTCGCCAGCACTAGGTCATGTCGTATTTAAAAAGCAACGTTCGTTAGCGAGTGATAAGCAAGTGATTACCTATGACCTTCGAGGGAACGGCAGAAGCGGTAGTAATGATCAGCCGATGACGATGCCACAATTAACAAAAGACGTTCTTGCAGTATTGAATGATCTTGAGGTAGAACGCGCGGTGATTTGTGGTTATTCAAATGGCTGTTCCGTTGCCCTAGAGTTTGCGCTCTCTTATCCAGAACGAACCGAAGCCGTGATTTTATGTGGTGGTTTTCCTGAAGTGAATAGCTTTTTATTGCAGAATGAATTCAAATTAGGGATTTATACATCACAGCTAAAGGCAGTCGGCCTGCTTGCGAATGTTTTAGCAAAGGCGCATTGTAAGACGAAAGAGTTTGAGCAGGAATTGAGACAATATGTGTTACGTTCAAATCCGAACGTTGTCGCCCAACAGTTTAATGAAGGGCTTCATTACCAATGCACGAACAGGCTAACAGACCTCAAGAAACCACTATTACTTGTTTATGGTCGTTGGGATGTTGTTGTCCCTCACTACCGCAAGCTGTTTCTAGAGAGGGTTGATGATGTTGAGGTTGCTTGGGTCTCCAAGGCAACACACCAAATCCCTACGAAGCATGCGGATGAATTTAATCACATTATTCGTGATTTTATTGAACGGAAAGTTAACGCGTAAATTATCCTCTCAGAAGTCTAAGACCATTAAGAATCACGAGGATGGTACTGCCTTCATGGCCAATGACTCCGAGTGGCAATGAAAGTTGTTGCATAAAATTTGAGGCAAGTAAGAGGACGATTACAGCAATTGAGAAAACAATGTTTTGTTTAATGATACGGTTCATACGCTTTGAGAGCTGAATTGCTTTTGCAATTTTAGCGAGATTATTTTTCATAAGGACAATATCGGCCGTATCGATTGCGACATCGGTGCCGTTACCCATAGCAATTCCGACATTTGCTGTCGCGAGTGCCGGAGCATCATTAATACCATCACCAACCATCGCGACTTTGCGATCAGGGTGTTGTAGCTTTTTGATTTCATTGACCTTTGCTTCTGGTAAACAATTGGCGATGCACTCATCAATTTTCGTTTCCGCTTGGATGGCTCTGGCCGTTTGAGGGTGATCACCGGTAATCATCACGGTTCGGATCTTTGCTTGTTTGAAAGAAGCAATCGCTTCAACGGCTACTTCTCGAACGCGGTCTTTAAGGGCAAGGAGTCCAAGGACGCCATCTCCATTTGCAACATAAACAATTGTTTTCCCTTCTTTTGCAAGCTCACTTGCTTGCTCGGGGAAAAAGTCTTTTACGTCTCGCTCATTGATGAAGTCACGCTTACCAATTCGGTAGGTGTATTTGTCGATAGTAGCTTCAATTCCCCAACCGGTCACATCTTCTACTTTATCAGGTTGCAAGAGTGAAAACGTAGCTTGCTCGTTTGCGTATGCAGTGATCGATTCAGCAAGAGGATGATTCGATTGGCTCTCAATAGAGGAGACAAGTTGGTAAAATTGTTGCGGTTTAACCGATTCAGCTAGCCATACATCGGTAACTTCAGGTGTTCCATTCGTTAGTGTTCCAGTTTTATCGAGGGCAATCGCATCAATGTGAGCGAGATTTTCAAGATGGATCCCCCCTTTAAAAAGAATGCCATTCCGCGCACCATTTGAAATGGCTGATAACGTTGCTGGCATAATCGATGCAACGAGTGCACATGGCGAAGCAACAACGAGCATAACCATCGCGCGATAGAGCGTTTCATTCCAGCTCCAACCGAATAAGTAGTGGGGGAGAAACATCATTAAGGCGACAATGATTAAAACGGTTTTTACATATGGACCTTCAAAGCGTTCGATGAATTGTTGTGAAGGTGATTTTTCTTTTTTTGCCGATTGAACGAGTGTAATAATCTTTTGAAAAAGTGTTTCTGAACTTGGTTTGGTGACATTAACCGTAATCAACCCCTTGCCGTTGACGGTACCTGCAAACACGTCTGCATGCTTTTCTTTTGCTACCGGAACAGGTTCACCGGTGATTGTTGATTCATCAATGGTCGTTTCACCATGAACAATCACACCATCAGCAGGGATCCGTTCACCTGCTTTGACGATAATGTGATCGCCAGCTACTAACTCAGCGACTGCCACGGTTTGTTCTTTGTCATCTTTAATAACGGTTGCCTCTTCAGGTTGCAAATTCATTAATGAAGAGATTTCGTGTTCACTTTTTTGCATCGTATAGGTTTCAAGTGCACCACTAACAGAGAAGATGAAAATTAAAATCGCCCCTTCAACCCAGTAGCCAATCAATGCGGCGCCAATCGCAGCAATAATCATCAGTACTTCGACACTTAACCTTTTCTCATGGATGAGCGTCTCGAGTCCTTCATGTGCTTTATAATATCCACCGATCACATAAGCAGCGAGATATAAAAGTACTGAAAGCGTTGAAAAATCGAATCTCGAAACGATCCAGGCGATGAGCAGTAAAACACCGCTTCCAAGTGCAAATAGGAGTTCAAGATATTGAAATGACGGTTTTTGTCCATGCTGACAGTTCATAAGATCGACCTCCTTATGAGTTAAATGAGAACAACAATCAAGATCATTTTCCCGTATAAATGACAAGAGGGACTGCTCTAAAAGGTTGTAGCCTTTTAGGACAGTCCCTCAGCAATGTTCGAGTGCTTGCCACTGTCAGTGACGAGCCATTGCTAATGGTTGCTATTTGTTTTTAGTTTATCACTGTTACCTCAAGGTTAGAATCACTTTTCGCCTAAATTAAGGAAATTGTCATAAAAGACCGGAAAAGGCGGTGGCGAGTCGCTCTTTGCCACGGTGAACGAGGGAGCGCTGCTCGTATTTTTTCACAGTAAGCTCCTCTGATTTAGTGATGTCATATTCCATTGCTTCAATCACTGTATCAATAAATGACTTATCATAAATAATACAATTTAATTCATGGTCAATAAATAAGCTTCGTTTATCCCAGTTAGCGGTCCCGATATCGCATACTTGTTCATCAATAACAACGGCTTTAGCGTGATAGAACCCATCGTGGAAGTGATAAATTAAGCACCCAGCGGCGAGCATATCTGAGAAATACGGATATGACCCCTCTTTCACTAGCGGATGATCGCTCATTTTTGGGAGAATCAATTTTACCTCAACGCCCCGCTTACAAGCGGCAATCAGCTCACCTTGAAGTTTTTCCCCTGGTATAAAGTATGGCGTACCAATCAAAATGGTTCGCTTTGCTTGCTTGACAAGGTCAAGGAACGTGTCTTCAAGGAAGACTCCATCGGTCGGCAGGATGCGGAGCGGGATGGGGCCTTTTTTAAGCTCAGGATAAATCGTTTCCCCGCGTGGTTCCTCCCCTGTGGCAACCTTCCAGTCCTGTAAAAACTGTTCCTGTAAATCTTGAACGCCATCACCTGCAAGCCTCAGGTGGAAGTCGCGCCAATGCCCATACTTCTTACTACGTCCCACATATTCATCACCAACATTAAAGCCGCCAGTATAGCCGACCTTGCCGTCGATCACCGTGATTTTACGATGGTTTCTTCGGTTTAGTGTAAAAAACAGGAAAGGGAACTTTGGTGGATGTGAATAAGCAAACGTAATTCCCGCCTGTTTTAATTGTCTAACTGTACGTCGCTTGACTCCAGACCCAAACCAATCAACTAATAACCTGACTTCAACACCTTGGTTTACTTTTGCTTTGAGGAGGGTAAATAGGTCATTAGCAAGTTGGTCGTCTTGTACAATATAAAAAAGGATATGAATATGGTGTTTTGCTTCTTCAATATCCGTAAACATCGCTTCAAAAAAATCATTACCATTAGGAAGAAACGTCACATCACCATAACGTGTCTGCTGCGTTGTTTTATTTGCTTCATTTTGTTGCTGTTTCATCCCTAATTTAAAGTCAATTCGTAGCCAGATTACTAGTGCAATGATTAATAAAATGATGACCGTTGTGGCAACCATGGAGACCTCCTTCTATCGTAACTAAGTGAATGCGTCTATATTTTGCCCAAAACGAATAAAGTAATAAGAAAAAAAAGGGGGTTTTTAGAGAAGAAAAAAATTTTTTAAAAAAATGGTCGACTGAATGCTCATTCACCATTTCTTTATGTTATACTGTTTTTAAAAGTTAATATTTTCAAAATTCATAACGTTAGTAATTGTAGGAGGGAGTAAGTTCATAAAGTTGATTAAAGTGATTAGATGAACACCAAGAAGGGGAGAGAAGCGTATCACTTTTTGCAAACGCTTAAATTCCTAGTTTTGATTTGTAAGCGTTATATTTAAGGAGGAGTTGTTGACATGGGAACATTACAGCTAATTAATTTACTAGCATTCCTAGCCATCGTTGCCTATGCGATCTTCTTATTTGCTTCGTTAGTAAAAACTCGTTATGAGTACATTAAACTCGGGCAAAAAGTTGAATTCGATCATACGATGAAGGAACGCTGGGATGCAGTGCTTGTAAATGTCTTCGGACAGAAGAAGCTGATGAAGGATAAGAAGAGTGGAGCGATCCACGTCATGTTCTTCTACGGATTCTTACTCGTACAATTTAGTGCGATTGATGTGATTTGGAAAGGGCTAGCGGTTGGGTCACACTTACCACTCGGTCCGGTTTATCCATATTTCACGTTTTTCCAAGAGATTGTCGTACTAATGATTTTAGTGGCCGTTGTATGGGCCTTTTACCGCCGTTACATTGAAAAGCTTGTCCGCCTAAAACGAGGCTGGAAGAGCGGTCTTGTTCTCATTTTTATTGGTGGATTAATGGTTTCAAAGCTATTTGCCAAAGGGATGGAGAAGGTTTGGCTTGATAAGCCGTTAACAGGGTTCGAACCAGTTGCATCTGCGATTGCCAGTGTATTTGCAGGGATTGGTCCGACAGCTGCAGCTGCAATTTTCTTTGTCTTCTGGTGGATGCACTTATTATTCTTACTTACTTTCCTCGTCTATATTCCACAATCTAAGCACGCGCACTTAATTGCAGGTCCAGCAAACGTCTTCGTTGGACGTACGCATAAGGTTGGTCAGCTTGCTTCGATTGATTTTGAAGATGAAACAAAAGAAGAATTTGGTGTTGGGAAAGTAGAAGACTTTAACCAAAAGCAGTTGCTTGATTTTTACGCCTGTGTGGAATGTGGACGCTGTACAAACATGTGTCCAGCGACAGGTACAGGGAAAATGCTTTCACCGATGGACTTAATCGTCAAAATGCGTGATCATTTAACAGAAAAAGGAGCCGCAGTCACGTCACGCTCGCCATGGATGCCGACATTTGCGTTTAACCATACGAAAGGCAACCAACTGGCGATGCAAGGGGCTGGAAGTGAAGAAGCTGCCGCCGGTTATGACGTTAGCTTGATCGGTGATGTTATTACAGAAGAAGAAATTTGGGCATGTACGACGTGCCGAAACTGTGAAGATCAATGTCCAGTGATGAACGAACACGTTGATAAAATTATTGATTTACGCCGTTATCTCGTTTTAACAGAAGGAAAAATGGACCCAGAGGCACAGCGTGCGATGATGAACATCGAGCGTCAAGGCAACCCTTGGGGGATTAGCCGTAAGGAACGTGAAAACTGGAGAGATGGCCGCGATGATATCCATGTGCCAACGATTAAGGAAGCGAAAAAAGCAGGCGAAGAGTTTGAATACTTGTTCTTTGTTGGCTCAATGGGTTCATATGATAAACGAAGTCAGAAAGTCGCACAGTCCTTAGCGAAAGTTTTAAATGAAGCTGGTGTTACTTTTGCGATTATTGGTAACAAAGAAAAGAACTCAGGGGACACTCCACGACGTATCGGGAATGAATTTTTGTTCCAAGAGCTTGCGACGGCAAACATTGAATTGTTCCAAAAGAACGAAGTGAAAAAGATCGTGACAATCGATCCGCATGCGTACAATACGTTTAAAAATGAGTACCCTGAATTCGGGTTAGAGGACGTTGAAGTCTATCACCATACCGAATTACTTGATAAGTTGATTAAAGAAGGTAAAATCACACCGAAGTATGAAGTCAATGAGACAATCACATACCATGACTCTTGTTATTTAGGCCGTTACAACGAAGTGTATGAACCGCCACGCGAGATTTTAAAAGCGATTCCAGGTGTGAACATCGTTGAAATGGACCGTAACCGTGAAAACGGGATGTGCTGTGGTGCCGGTGGTGGCATGATGTGGACAGAAGAAGATGCTGGTGAGCGTATTAATGTGGCACGAACAGAGCAAGCACTTGAAGCGAATCCGACAATGATCGGAAGCGGCTGTCCATACTGCTTAACGATGTTAAGTGACGGTACGAAAGCAAAAGAAGTTGAAGATGACATTTCAACTCTTGATATTGTAGAAATTTTAGAAAAGTCTTTAATTAAAAAGGAAACGGAAGTCGTTTCGTAGAACCTAAGCTATGATTGCTGTTGAATCTTGTCGTTCGGGCTTTATCGGAAGTCATAAATAAAGCCCGAATATTGGAGCTGGTTGTTAAAGTTAACTAAGGTCACTGATCTTTTTTTAAAAACTAACCTGAGCGAGCGTTCGATCGATAGTTTGATTGACGTGAATTCTCAGAAATGACATGGAGAGAGGGAGGCTTTTCGAATGACAAAATCAGTCATTGTTGCTGGAGCAAGAACACCATTTGGAAAATTTGGAGGCGCACTAAGCTCGTTTAAAGCTGCAGAGCTTGGTGGGATCGCGATTAAGGAGGCACTAGTACGCGCAGGTGTGAAACCTGATCAAGTCGATGAACTGATCATGGGGAGTGTTCTCCAAGGCGGTCAAGGGCAAATTCCTTCGCGTCAAGCAAGCCGTTATGCAGGCTTACCTTGGGACGTACAAACAGAAACAATTAACAAAGTTTGTGCTTCTGGTTTAAGAAGTGTAACACTTGCCGACCAAATTATTCGTGCGGGAGATAGTGAAGTCATCGTTGCTGGTGGAATGGAGTCGATGAGTAATGCCCCATACTTCTTACCAAATGCACGCTGGGGCTTGCGAATGGGCGACAGTCAAGTGAAGGATTTGATGACTCATGATGGTTTAACGTGTTCGTTCGAAGGTGTGCATATGGGCACATATGGAAACAGTGTCGCTGACGAATATGAGCTCACGCGTGAAGAGCAGGATGAGTGGTCATACCGTAGCCATGAGCGAGCGTTAAAAGCGATTGATGAAGGTAGATTCAGTGATGAAATCGTTGCTGTTGAAGTCCCACAACGAAAAGGTGAACCAATCACAGTTGAGCATGATGAAGCACCAAGACGTGGCACGTCAGCGGAAAGCCTTTCTAAATTAAAGCCTGTGTTTGGCAAAGATGGCACAATTACAGCTGGTAATGCCCCAGGTGTTAATGATGGTGCAGGTGCAGTCGTCTTAATGAGCGAGGAACGTGCGAACAAAGAGGGCAAAGAGCCACTTGCAACGATTCTCGGGCATACAGCGATTGCGATTGAAGCGAGCAGCTTCCCGAAGACGCCAGGCCTTGTCATTAATAAATTATTAGAGAAAACAGGGAAGTCATTAGAAGAGATTGATTTATTTGAAGTCAACGAAGCATTTGCTGCTGTAGCATTAGCAAGTGGTAAAATCGCCGAACTTGATCCTGAAAAAGTCAATGTAAACGGAGGAGCTGTAGCTCTTGGACACCCAATTGGTGCAAGCGGAACAAGAATCATCCTCACCCTTGCCCACGAATTAAAACGCCGCGGCGGCGGCATCGGCATCGCCTCCATCTGCTCAGGCGGCGGCCAAGGCGACGCAATTATGATTGAAGTGAAATAGGGAAGTTGGAAAGTGGAAAGTGGAAAGTAGTTAGTTGTTAGTAGTTAGTTGGTTAGGAATTAGTAAAACCTGAGCGGGCACTTGCAAAAGGGGAAACGTCACAAAGTTCGTGGTCACCTAAAAAAGGGTAGAGAACGTGAGGGAGTTCCGCAAACAGTTGCTAAACTGTTTGCACCGACGGCGGTCGGTGTAGTGGAAGTGAAGCAGTGGCGTGGTAAGCCCGATCTTGGCTTACCAAAGACCACGAATTCACATCCACGTAACGGAACGCACTCACCCCCTCATCCAACAGCTATTTAACGGTAACTAACCAACTAATAACTATCAAACTATGACAACGCTTACTAAATATATAAAGAAAATAAATGCGATGAGTGGAGGAATGAAACAATGAATATTAAAACCGTAATGGTCATCGGAGCAGGACAAATGGGATCAGGTATCGCCCAAGTAAACGCCATGTCAGGCTATCAAGTCTACCTACACGACCTAAAAGACGAACTAGTAGAACGCGGTCTCAACACAATCACAAAAAACCTCGATCGCCAAGTGAAAAAAGAACGCATGACAGAAACAGAAAAAACAGACACCCTAGCACGCATCACACCATCAACAGACCTAAATAACGCAAAAAACGTAGACCTAGTGATTGAAGCTGCTATTGAAAACATGGAAATTAAATCAAAACTCTTTTCTGACCTCGACGAACTTGCACCCGAGCATGCCATTTTAGCAACGAACACATCTTCACTACCAATTACAGAAATTGCAGCAGCAACGAATCGTCCAGAAAAAGTCATCGGGATGCACTTTATGAACCCAGTACCAGTGATGAAACTAGTCGAAGTTATCCGCGGCTTAGCAACCACTGATGAAGTTTATAACACGATTGAAGATATGTCTAAAAGCCTTAACAAAGTACCCGTTGAAGTCAATGACTTCCCAGGATTTGTTTCAAACCGAATTCTTTTGCCAATGATTAACGAAGCGATTTATGCCGTATATGAAGGCGTTGCCAAGCCAGAGGCGATCGATGAAGTAATGAAACTCGGTATGAATCACCCAATGGGACCACTGACACTTGCTGATTTTATCGGTTTAGATACATGTCTCTACATTATGGAGACTTTACATGATGGTCTTGGTGACGATAAATACCGTCCATGTCCATTACTTCGTAAGTACGTAAAAGCAGGTTGGTTAGGAAAGAAATCAGGCCGCGGCTTCTATCAATATAGCTAAACATCAAGAGACATCGAAAGGGTGGAGTGAGAGAGAATGAATTTGACATTTACAGAAGAACAACAAATGATGCGTAAAATGGTTCGTGATTTTGCCGAAGAGCAAATTGCCCCACATATTGAAACAATGGAGGGAACCGACCAATTCCCAATTGAGATTGTCAAACAGATGGGGGAGCTTGGCTTGATGGGGATTCCGATAGCTGAAGAACACGGTGGCTCTGGAATGGATTTTACGTCGTATATTATTGCGATTAATGAGTTATCAAAGGTGAGTGCAACAATTGGTGTGATTTTATCGGTGCACACATCCGTCGGGACCAATCCGATTCTATACTTTGGGAATGAAGAGCAAAAGAAAAAATATGTGACAAAGCTAGCGAGCGGTGAGTATTTAGGTGCGTTTGGGCTAACGGAACCAGGCGCTGGATCAGATGCTGCTAGCTTGCGGACAACAGCTGTTAAACAAGGTGACCATTACATTTTAAATGGTTCAAAGATCTTTATTACTAACGCTGAAGTTGCTGATACGTATATTGTCTTTGCAGTCACTGACGCTGAAGCGGGTTCACGAGGAATTTCTGCATTTATCGTTGAGAAGGACACTCCTGGCTTTACGGTCGGAAAAAAAGAGAAAAAGATGGGCTTACATGGTTCAAATACGAATGAGCTCATTTTCGATCAAGCCAAAGTGCCTCAAGAGAACTTACTTGGTAATGAAGGCGAAGGGTTTAAAATTGCGATGGCTAACCTTGATGTTGGACGCATCGGCATCGCTGCACAAGCATTAGGGATTGCTGAAGCGGCACTTGAGGCTGCAACCAATTATGCAAAAGAGCGCAAACAGTTTGGTAAACCAATCGGTGCTCAGCAAGGATTAGGATTTAAACTTGCTGATATGGCGACAAAGGTTGAGGCGGCTAGGTTGCTTGTTTACCGAGCTGCAAACTTGCGTGAACAAGGTAAGCCGTGTGGTCAAGAGGCATCAATGGCTAAGTTGTTTGCGTCACGCACCGCGGTTGAAGTGGCGATTGAAGCCGTCCAAGTATACGGTGGCTACGGCTACACAAAAGAATACCCAGTGGAACGCTATTTCCGAGATGCGAAAATCACTGAAATCTATGAAGGCACAAGTGAGATTCAGAGAATTGTCATTAACAAACGCTTGCTAGCCGATTAATCGTAAGCCCAGTCCACAGCTAAGCTAATGTCTGTCAATTGAAGCTTCACCCTTGTTCATAGTCTATACACGACCTGATTCTTGATTCTAAAACGATTTCTAAAGGAAATGAAATAAATAATAAAAAAGAGTGGGAGAGATGAGCAATGAATTTTAATTTAACCGAAGAACAAGAAATGATAAGAAAAATGGTCCGGGACTTTGCTAAAAATGAAGTTGAACCAACAGCAGAAGCACGAGATGAAGAAGAGCGCTTTGATCGACAAATCTTTGATCAAATGGCGGAACTCGGTTTAACGGGGATTCCGTGGCCGGAAGAGTATGGTGGAATTGGTGCAGACTATGTTAGCTATGTGATTGCAGTTGAAGAATTATCACGCGTTTGTGCATCAACGGGGGTAACGTTATCGGCACACCTTTCACTTGCGAGCTGGCCGATCTTTAAATATGGTACTGAAGAGCAAAAACACAAGTTTTTACGTCCATTAGCAGAAGGGAAGAAAATCGGTGCGTATGGCTTAACAGAGCCAGGCTCAGGTTCTGATGCAGCTGCAATGAAAACGACGGCTAAACTTGATGGAGATTCTTATGTTTTGAATGGATCCAAGATCTTTATTACCAACGGTGGGATTGCTGATATTTATGTTGTCTTTGCAGTCACTGACCCAGAGGCGCGCCATAAAGGTGTAAGTGCCTTTATCGTTGAAGCAGATACACCTGGATTTTCTGTTGGTAAAAAAGAAAAGAAACTAGGAATTCGTTCATCTCCAACAACTGAAATCATTATGGAAGATTGCCGCGTTCCTGTTGGAAATCGTCTTGGTGAAGAAGGGGACGGCTTTAAAGTAGCAATGACAACACTTGATGGTGGTCGTAATGGAATTGCAGCTCAGGCGCTTGGAATTGCACAAGGAGCTCTTGATGCCTCGATTGACTATGCAAAAGAACGTAAGCAATTTGGTAAGCCCATCGGTGCAAACCAAGGGATCGGCTTTAAATTAGCGGATATGGCAACAAAGATTGAAGCCTCTCGCTTATTAACGTACCAAGCCGCTTGGAATGAAAGCCAAGGTGTACCATACGGCAAGGAGTCTGCAATGTCAAAACTATTTGCTGGTGACACAGCAATGGAAGTGACGACAGAAGCTGTGCAAGTCTTTGGTGGTTATGGTTATACGAAGGACTACCCAGTTGAGCGTTATATGCGTGATGCAAAAATCACTCAAATCTATGAAGGAACAAACGAAATTCAACGCCTTGTTATCTCCAAGATGCTTTTAGCTGACTAGGAAAGTAGTTTATAATAGTTGCTAGTGCCAAGGGGCCCTTTCGTCCATCTGGTTGACGGGGTCTCACGTAGCGACTATAAAACTTAATGGGAGAGAGGTATTCTCTGTTGAAGAAAAAGAA
This sequence comes from Desertibacillus haloalkaliphilus, assembly GCF_019039105.1. NCBI lineage: Bacteria > Bacillati > Bacillota > Bacilli > Caryophanales > Bacillaceae > Desertibacillus > Desertibacillus haloalkaliphilus. Next base: position 114,183 of record NZ_JAHPIV010000003.1, read on the forward strand.
AGTACCTTCGATGGTAAAAGATCAGCAATTAATTAAAAAACGACGTGAACAGATGATTAAAGGTGCAGTGACCCTGTTTAAGCAAAAAGGCTTTCACCGTACGACAACACGAGAAATTGCCAAAGAGTCAGGTTTTAGCATCGGAACGTTGTATGAATATATAGGTTCAAAAGAAGATGTGTTGTACTTAGTCTGTGATTCGATCTATGAGCAAGTGCGCGATCGTCTTCAGCAATATTTACAAACAACAGAACAGGCAGGCATGGATCGCTTAAAACTAGCGATTGCGTCTTTCTTTAAAGTCGTAGATGAAATGCAAGATGAGGTACTAGTCATGTACCAGGAAGCAAAGTCATTACCGAAGGAAGCGCTTCCGTATGTGCTTGAAAAAGATATTGAAATGACAGAAATGATGGAACAGATCATTAATGACTGTGTCGAGCAAGGCCTTCTCGAATTGTCTGCGCAAGAGGTGAAGCTTGTTGCTAACAATATCATTATCCAAGGCCATATGTGGACATTCCGTCGCTGGATTTTACAAAAATTATATACAATCGAAGAGTATACCGAACTTCAGATTGAGCAGCTATTACAAGGGATCGACATGGATAAGAGTAAAAGCTAGATTCGATAAATAGCCCACATATCTAGTGGGAATTTCAGGAGGAGGAATAAGATGGAAACGGTTGAGATTTATCGTCCGAAAAATCACGTTCGTTTTGTAACCGCTTCAAGTTTATTTGATGGTCATGATGCTTCGATTAATATTATGAGACGGATCATTCAAGCGAGTGGAGCAGAGGTAATCCACTTAGGCCATAACCGCTCAGTTGAAGACATCGTCAATGCTGCGATTCAAGAGGATGTTCAAGGAATCGCAATCTCATCCTATCAAGGCGGGCATGTTGAGTTTTTCAAATATTGCTACGACCTTTTACAAGAAAGAGGTGCAGGTCACATCCGTATATACGGCGGTGGCGGTGGAGTTATTATTCCCGCGGAAATAAAAGAACTGCATGACTATGGGGTTGCCCGAATTTTTTCTCCTGAAGATGGACGAAAGAACGGTCTGCAAGGGATGATCAACCGAATGATTGAGGAGTGCGATTATCCAACGGTGAAGGATTTATCCAATGAGGTTGATGAGCTTAAAAATAGAAACGTTCGTGCGGTAGCTCGTTTTATTACACTAGCTGAGCAGCAAGCACAATCGGCTAAAGAAACAGCGGCAACACTTGAAGAAACGCTTGATCAATTAAAAGGGATGACAACCGATGTACCGGTTCTTGGGATTACTGGAACGGGTGGTGCCGGAAAAAGTTCGTTAACGGATGAGCTTGTACGTCGTTTCTTAAATGAATTTGAGGATAAGACGGTAGCGATCCTTTCGATTGACCCGACGAAACAAAAAACCGGTGGGGCGTTATTAGGGGACCGTATCCGCATGAACTCAATTAATACACCACGTGTGTTTATGCGTAGTTTAGCGACACGTGGATCACGTACAGAAGTATCGGAAAGTATTAAAGATGCGATTGAAGTGGCAAAAGCGGCTGGTTATGACTTAATCATTGTTGAAACGAGCGGGATTGGCCAAGGCGACGCACAAATTACTGAAGTTTCTGATGTTTCGATGTATGTGATGACAAGCGAATTCGGGGCCCCGTCACAGCTTGAAAAGATCGACATGATCGACTTTGCTGATTTAATTGCAATCAATAAATTTGAGCGTAAAGGCTCAGAAGATGCTCTCCGTGATGTTCGCAAGCAGTATCAACGCAGCCGCAACTTGTTCCATACAGATCCGAATGAAATGCCTGTTTATGGAACGATTGCGAGTCAGTTCAATGACTTAGGCACGAATACATTGTTTGCAGCCCTTGTCAAAACGATTAATGAAAAATGTGGGACTGATTGGGAGACGAATCTTGAGACAACGAAAGATGTTGTCAAGAAGAACATGATCATTCCACCGGAACAAACACAATATTTACGTGACATTGTGCAAACCGTACGTAATTATAAAAAATTCACGGATGAACAAGTGACGATCGCTCGAAAGATTTATCAAGTTACAGGCACGATTGCCGCGCTAAAAGAGACGGACAATGCCGATGAATCTGTAGTTGAGCAACTTGAAAGCGTGAAAGCTCATTACGAAACAAAACTCCATCCTGAAGCAAAAGCAATCCTTGATAATTGGGATACGTTAAAAGAGCAGTATGCAGGCGATACATTTGTAACAAAAATTCGTGACAAAGAGATTGTTACAGAATTGACGACGGAAAGCCTATCAGGGTTAAAGGTGCCGAAAGTCGCTTTACCGAAGTTTGAGGATTGGGGCGAGATTTTAAGATGGTCGATGGCTGAAAATGTTCCAGGTTCATTCCCATATACAGCTGGTGTATTCCCGTTCAAGCGTAAAGGGGAAGATCCGAAGCGTCAGTTTGCTGGAGAAGGAACACCAGAGCGAACGAATCGCCGTTTCCACTATTTATCGAAGGATGATGATGCAAAGCGTTTAAGTACAGCCTTTGATTCTGTAACACTTTATGGTGAAGACCCAGATTACCGCCCTGACATTTACGGAAAAGTCGGTGAGAGTGGTGTCAGCATTTGTACGTTAGATGACATGAAAAAGCTTTATGCAGGCTTTGATCTTTGTGCACCGTCAACATCGGTATCGATGACGATCAATGGCCCAGCCCCAATTATTTTAGCGATGTTTATGAACACGGCAATTGATCAGCAAATCGATATGTTTGAACGTGAACAAGGTCGTCGCGCTACGGACGAAGAGAAGGCTGATATTAAAGCAAAGACGTTATCAACGGTTCGTGGTACCGTTCAGGCTGATATTTTAAAAGAAGACCAAGGACAAAACACGTGCATTTTCTCAACGGAATTTGCGTTACGTCTCATGGGTGATATTCAGCAGTACTTTATTGATAACGAAGTCCGTAACTACTATTCGGTTTCGATCTCAGGCTATCATATCGCTGAAGCTGGAGCGAACCCGATCAGTCAGCTCGCGTTTACGCTTGCGAATGGTTTTACGTACGTAGAGTACTATTTAAGTCGTGGTATGGACATTAACGATTTTGCACCGAACTTATCGTTCTTCTTTAGTAATGGACTTGACCCAGAATACTCGGTACTAGGACGTGTGGCACGTCGCATTTGGGCTACGGTGATGAAAAACAAGTACAATGCCAATTCGCGTAGTCAGAAGCTAAAGTACCATATCCAAACGTCTGGACGTTCCTTGCACGCTCAAGAGATGGACTTTAATGATATTCGTACGACACTTCAAGCGTTAATGGCGATTTATGATAACTGTAACTCTTTGCACACGAACGCTTATGATGAAGCCGTGACAACACCAACGGAAGAATCAGTTCGTCGCGCGATGGCGATTCAAATGATTATTACAAAAGAGTTAGGGCTAGCGAAAAATGAAAACTCACTACAAGGCTCATTTGTTATTGAAGAGCTAACAGACTTAGTTGAAGAGGCTGTGCTTCAAGAGCTTGAGCGCATGAATGACCGTGGTGGCGTATTAGGGGCAATGGAAACGCAATACCAGCGCGGAAAAATTCAAGAAGAATCGATGTATTATGAAATGAAGAAGCATAGTGGTGAGCTACCGATTATCGGTGTGAACACGTACGAAAATCCAAACCCTCCATCTGAGGAAGAGTTTGAGATGGAACTTGCCCGTGCTTCGAAGGAAGAAAAAGAGCAGCAAATTGCGAATCTGCGTGCTTTCCAAGAGCGTCACAAGGAAGAAGCGCCAGAAGCATTAAAGCGCCTGCAAGAAGCTGCTGTAAGCGGCGGAAACATCTTCGAGGAGCTTATGGATGCGGTCCGAGTCGCAAGTCTTGGCCAAATCACAACAGCCCTTTACCGTGTTGGCGGTCAATATCGTCGTAACATGTAACGTAGGAAAGCTAGGGTTGGGCTAAAACTAGTTAAACTAGGCTGGGACAAAAGGTGAAAACCAACCTTTTGTCCCAGCTTCTTTTGCTGTGGCATGTAGGAGAGGGTGGATCTAAGTGTCTACCTTGGTGTGTGAGGGACGAAAAAAGGGCCTGAGTGTCCGCAAGAGAGTAGGAGCGGACTGAGGATCCCTTATTGTGTGTAAAAAGACTGAAACGAGCGATGAAACGGACCGAGGATGCGCTATTGCCCTAAAATCGGGTCAAAATGGAGAAGAAAAGGGGAAATAGGGAACCTGGTGTCCGCAAGCAAGTAGGACTATGCGTAAATCGGCGGAATAAGGTCCTGAGGGTCCGTAGTAGTAGTCTAATTAAAGAACTGCGAACAAACCGCTGAACCAACACTCAAGAAGAGGTACACCCATTTAACGGTCATGCATGGCCTCCAAAAAGGAGGAACCAAACAAACGCAGAGGGAGACGGAAGTCGACGAAGTGGTTAGATGGAGAGAACGTGGAAAGCCTGACTTTGGCTTTCCAAAGAGCTCGGAATCGCACCCACGTTAGGGATCGCCCTCTAATCTACATAAGTTCGAAGAGTATTAGAAATGCATCCGAAAATAAAATCAGGAATTTATTTACTCGTTGCTAGCATAATCGCTAAAAATATGTTTATAATGAAAAGTATGATTTTTGTAGCTACAACTGGAAACTAATACATAGATGAACTTTATTGAAAGGAAGTGCTTTTCGTTGAGTATGAAAACATTCAGTAAAGAAGAGATTGAAGAAATGTCAATGATTGAAGTCGCTTATGAAGTAATGAAAGAAGATCAAAAGGCGTTTGTATTCAATGACCTTATTAAACGCATCGCCGAAGAGAAAGACGTTTCAATTGAAGAGGTCAACGAGCGCATTTCTCATTTATATACTGAACTTAACACAGACGGCCGTTTTGTTATGGCTGGCGAAAACACATGGGGCTTAAAAAACTGGTACGCGCTTGAGCAAATCGAAGAGGAGCTTAACACACCAGCAAAGCCTCGTAAGAAACCGAAGAAAAAGCGTAAAGAAGAGGATGTTGTCGAAGAAGGTTTCGATGATGAATTAGAAGATGAATTTGAAGATCTAGAAGATGAGTTGGATCAGCTCTCACATGCTGAAGATAACGATGAGGAATTTGAAGGCAGCGATCTTGAAGAAGATGACGATGAATTAGACAAGTAATATAACAAAATAATCACCGCTAGCTTGACTTTTAGATTTGAACTAGGTACAATCAATTTCGGGCTTTTAGAATCTAATTATAAATAATATTCGTTTTAGAAATGATATGTATCGTTCAAAGCAAAAGTGTGCCCCCAATGTATGGGAGTGGTCTCACTTTTGCTTTTTTTATTTGATATGGAACGATCTTATCTGGCACTCGTTCTTTTCATTGACCAATAAAAACTAGCTCTAACAGCGAGTAAAGAGGGTATACTAATCGCGATGATTTCGTAGGTGTGCTCGGGTTTTTACGTGCAGATGAAAAGGAATAAAGATAAACAAATATATGTAAACAAAGTTAATCGAATTTTGAAAGAGGGGTAGATGAGATGGCAACGAAGTATATTTTTGTCACTGGAGGCGTTGTGTCGTCATTAGGTAAAGGGATTACAGCTGCTTCATTAGGACGTTTATTAAAAAATCGAGGATTAAAAGTAACCATTCAAAAGTTTGATCCGTATATCAACGTTGACCCAGGTACGATGAGTCCATATCAGCACGGTGAAGTTTTTGTTACGGATGATGGAGCAGAAACGGATCTGGATTTAGGGCATTATGAGCGTTTTATTGATATTAATCTTAGTCAAAACAGTAACGTAACAACAGGTAAGATCTATTCAACCGTATTAAAGAAAGAGCGTCGCGGTGACTACCTAGGTGGTACGGTTCAGGTGATCCCACATGTGACTAACGAGATTAAAGAACGCGTATTTCGTGCCGGCCGTGAAACAAATGCTGATGTTGTCATCACTGAAATCGGTGGTACCGTAGGTGATATCGAAAGTTTACCGTTCTTAGAGGCGATTCGCCAAATTAAAAGTGATGTAGGTGTCGATCATGTCATGTACATTCACTGTACATTAATTCCATACTTAGCTGCTGCCGGTGAAATGAAATCAAAACCAACACAACATAGTGTAAAAGAGCTTCGTAGTCTAGGGATTCAACCGAATGTGATTGTCGTCCGTACAGAAAATCCTGTGCCACAAGACATGAAGGAAAAGATTGCGTTGTTCTGTGACATTAATAAAAACTCTGTTATCGAAGCGCGTGATGCAGATACGCTTTACCAAGTACCATTGGATTTACAAGCACAAAAGCTAGATCAGATTGTTTGTGATCACCTAAGCTTACGCTGCAGTCAAGCAGATATGACTGAATGGAAAGCACTTGTTGAAAAAGTTCAAAACCTATCAGCACGTACAACGATTGCACTTGTTGGTAAATATGTTGCTTTACCAGATGCATATCTGTCTGTCGCAGAATCACTTCGTCATGCCGGCTATACGTATGACGCTGATATTGATATTAAATGGATTAATTCAGAAGAGGTTACTGAAGAGAATGTCGCAGAGCTTCTTCAAAATGTTGATGGTGTCCTCGTGCCTGGTGGATTCGGTGATCGTGGTATTGAAGGGAAAATTACAGCGATTAAGTATGCGCGTGAAAACAAGGTACCTTTCCTTGGGATTTGTTTAGGAATGCAATTGGCTTCAGTTGAATATGCACGCAACGTATTAGGGTTAGACGGTGCAAACTCAGCAGAGCTTAATCCTGAGACGAGCTACCCAATCATTGACCTACTACCAGAGCAAAAGGATGTTGAAGATTTAGGTGGAACGCTTCGTTTAGGCCTTTACCCTTGTAAGCTTGAAGAAGGGTCGAAAGCCTTTGAAGCGTATGGTGAACCCGTTGTATATGAGCGTCACCGTCACCGTTATGAGTTTAACAACGAGTATCGTGAACAAATGGAGAAGGCTGGATTTATTTTCTCAGGGACAAGCCCAGATGGACGTTTAGCTGAAATTATTGAAATTAAAGATCATCCATTCTTTGTTGCGTCACAGTTCCATCCAGAATTTGTGTCACGCCCAACACGCCCGCAACCATTGTTCCGTGAATTCATCAACGCTTCATTAAATAAATAAAGAAGAGTAGTGCCCACTATGGAATAAACTCATAGTGGGCTTTTTTGTGTCGTATAGGTGTGTGCCGTGCAAGAAGGAGCATTAGTTTTTACAAATGTTAAAAACGCTCAAAGCTGAAAGGGAACGAGCTTTGAGCGTTGCTTTTTATATATTTATTAAAAAGGCTGATAAACAAATAAGAAATCCAACGATATAAAAATAACCTAGCGATATAGCTGAAAAAGTTAGGGAGAGGTCGGAACTACGACCGAAAATAAGTCTGGATGCAAAGAAAACAACTATGCCTGCTAAGGTTAGATTAAACGTACGTAAAAACATCATATTCCCCTTGTTTCAATCGAATCTTATGGAGGTGGGTAGGTGATCGACATCGCTGAAGGACAAAACCCCGGCTAAATCTCCCGTAAATGTGCTTCATGCCGTTGATGAAAGACAAAACCCCAGCTAAATCTCCTGGAAGTGTCCTTCATACCGCTGATGAAGGACAAACTCACGGCTAATAGAAGCAGAAATGTCTTTCATGCCGTCGAAAGGACAACTCCACCGGCTTTTCGCCCCGAAAAGCAATCTCGAATAAAAGCGGGCTGAGGGTCCGTCTTTATTGATTTTTCCACCATCTACGGCACAGGTAGCTAATCCTCTGCCCCTCAGCGGATTCCTCAATTTTTTATTGTTCCTCAACAATCTCCATCGTCGTTAAGTACAAGCCATAATAAACATAAAGGGCAGTCATTACAGCTGGGAAACCGATACGTTCACCAGATTCAGTTGGTACGAGCGGTTGCAGTAACTTTGTATCAATATGAAAGTCAGCGATCTCATTTAATTGTGGATTCTCTGTCTCTCTGACTGCTGAGACACCGATCACAACAGCACCGTCTGCCTGCAGCGACTTTGCTAGTTCAACTACATCTCCGTCATCAGCAAACCGTGCGAACAAGATAATACGATCACGATTTGTCCATGGCGCTATCGTGTTGTCTGTCATCAGTGCTTGACAATGTGGGAGGCGTTCTTGGCCGTATTGGGCTTCAGCGGTTACGGCAGCCATTTCACCCACTCCATGGATGTAAATCGTTCCATCAGCAACAATTGCTTGTGCTAGGGCGCGAGCACTGTCTTCGATCACTTCTTCTTCGTCATTTTTTATCGTTTGAAACATACCCTGTAGTTGAGTCGAAAAGATTTGTAGCATTTAAACGTCCACCTTTCATAATCATCGTCCCCATATTATATCGAAAAGCAATTGGAAAATCATTGCCGTTTAATGTAGAAAGTTTCAAGATGGAGGAGGAAAATGGTGGTAGGTAGCGAATAATAATTCTTAGTAGCTAGTAAAAATCGCTAGGGCTCATCCCGCGCGGTTTTGAACAGATCGAAAAGTGGGGGCGTTTGACTGTGGAAAAAATTTTGGTTGTCGATGACCAGTATGGAATCCGGGTATTACTTAATGAAATTTTACAAAAAGATGGGTATCAGTTGTATCAGGCGGCAAATGGGGTTCAGGCATTAACAATCGTAGAAGAAGAGGAGCCTGATTTAGTCCTCTTAGATATGAAGATTCCAGGAATGGATGGGCTAGAAATTTTGAAGCGAATTAAGGAAATGAATTCAGACATTCGTGTGATTATGATGACAGCTTATGGTGAACTGAACATGATTAATGAAGCAATGAACCTTGGTGCAGTGACTCACTTTGCTAAGCCGTTTGATATCGATGATGTAAGGGAAGTGATTAGAGAGAACCTCGATTCATAGGAGTACTTTTACAAAAATTTGAAATCCTGTGAAAAAGGAAGCAAGGAAGCGTTTTCATGTAAAAAACCAAGATTTATTGCGAAATATAAGTGATTTTCGCTTTTGATATGCTATAATGTGAGTGAGTTGCTAATAGAGGGATGTTTTTCATTTCGTACCATTGATTGTTTGGAGTACATACTGTATTGGTTTTTAGTTGCATTCGGATAATTGCTACTTGAAAAGGGAATCTTTTTATTAGGTACGAAATTAATGTTAGCTCTATTAGAGGAATGACATCAGATGTCTGCTCATCAATTTCAAAGGAGGATCTTACTTATGCCTTTAGTTTCAATGAAAGAAATGCTCGATATAGCAAAAGCCGAAGGGTACGCTGTTGGGCAATTCAACTTAAATAACCTTGAATTCACACAAGCAATTTTACAAGCGGCTGAAGAAGAGAAATCACCGGTTATTTGTGGCGTGTCAGAAGGAGCTGCTCGTTACATGGGTGGTTTCAAATTTATTGTAAATATGGTTGAATCATTAATGGAAGCTTATAACGTTACAGTTCCTGTTGCGATTCACCTAGACCATGGTTCAAGCTTTGAAAAATGTGTAGAAGCGATTCATGCTGGGTTTACTTCAGTAATGATTGACGGTTCACACCATCCATTAGAGGAGAACATTGCCCTAACGAAGCGTGTTGTTGATGTTGCTCATGCTGTTGGAGTATCTGTTGAAGCAGAACTTGGTCGTATCGGCGGACAAGAGGATGACTTAATTGTTGATGATGCTGAAGCTGCATATGCTATTCCATCTGAATGTGAAAAGTTAATCAATGAAACAGGTGTTGACTGTTTTGCACCAGCACTTGGTTCAGTGCACGGTCCATACAAAGGTGAGCCAAACCTTGGATTTGACCGTATGAAAGAAATCAATGATCTTACAGGAGTACCGCTTGTTCTTCATGGCGGAACTGGAATTCCAACAAATGATATTAAAAAAGCCATTTCACTAGGTCATGCAAAAATCAATGTAAATACAGAAAGCCAACTTTCTGCATCTAAAGCTGTTCGTGATGTGTTAGCTGAAAAGCCTGAGCTATATGACCCACGTAAATATTTAGGGCCAGCACGTGACGCAATCAAAGAAACAGTGCAAGAAAAAATGCGTGAATTTGGTTCTTCAAATAAAGCGTAATGTATAATATAAAGAGTTAAAAGTTCGATTCCATTCGTATCTTTTAACTCTTCCTTTTTATAAAAAGTTGTTTAAAAAATCAGGAAATAGGGCCATCTTTGTCTCTATATCTCGTTTTTAAACAAAAAATTTATTACATATAAGGGGTGTTTGGGATGAAGTTTTTTATTGATACCGCCAATCTGGATGAAATTCGTGAAGCAAATGATCTAGGAATTTTAGCAGGAGTAACGACAAACCCTTCACTAGTGGCTAAAGAAGGCGTCGATTTCCATGAGCGCTTACGTGAAATTACAAGCATTGTTTCAGGATCTGTTAGTGCAGAAGTCATTGCCACAGATGCCGCTGGAATGATCAAAGAGGGTAAAGAATTGGCAGCGATTGCACCGAATATTACGGTGAAAGTACCAATGACAACAGAAGGTTTGAAAGCTGTTAAAGCCTTTTCTGATGAAGGCATTAAGACGAATGTTACACTCGTTTTTTCTGCCAACCAAGCGCTACTAGCAGCAAGAGCTGGAGCAACTTATGTTTCGCCATTTTTAGGACGTCTTGATGATATCGGTCAAAACGGGCTCGATTTAATTAGCCAAATCTCGGAATTGTTTGAGGTCCATGGCATTCAAACTGAAATTATCGCAGCATCGATCCGCCATCCAATGCATGTGACTGAATCAGCACTAAGAGGTGCGCATATTGGGACGATCCCGTTTAAGGTGATTGAACAGCTAACAAAACACCCATTAACGGATCAAGGGATTGAAAAGTTTTTAGCTGACTGGAATAATCGCTAATGCTAAAAAGAGGTGTCTGATGGGGTTGAAACCTTATCAGACGCCTCTCAACCAACCTAATAACAGTGGGTGGTTGACGGTGATTATGTGTTTTAAAGTAGAAACGTGACGATTCTGTTCAAGTGATTTTGTGGTGATTCATTATTTAATTTTAATGATTTTTGGGTATAATGGAAGATAATTGGGTACATGGATATTTGAGCTCATTTCCAACTAAGAATGGATGAGGAAGGGAAGCGTTTATGGATAAGTTAATGATTGAAGGAGGCTCCCCGCTAGAGGGTGAAGTACAAATTAGTGGTGCAAAAAACAGTGCAGTAGCCTTAATTCCTGCAGCCATTTTAGCAGACTCTGAGGTTACGATTGATAATTTGCCACAAATATCTGATGTGTCACTGTTAGCAGAATTACTTGAAGAGATAGGCGGTAAAGTTGAGCTTGATGAGCATACAATTCGTGTGCAACCGGAAGAGATGATAGCGATGCCATTACCAAATGGTGCTGTTAAGAAGCTAAGAGCATCTTATTACTTAATGGGTGCGATGCTCGGTAAGTTTAAAAAGGCTGTCATTGGACTTCCGGGAGGCTGTAACTTAGGTCCGCGTCCGATCGATCAACATATTAAAGGGTTTGAAGCCTTAGGTGCGAAGGTCACCAATGAGCAAGGCGCGATTTATTTGCGTGCGGATGAGCTCGTTGGTGCGAGGATTTATTTAGATGTCGTCAGTGTTGGGGCGACCATTAATATTATGCTAGCAGCTGTTCGTGCGAAGGGACGAACGGTCATTGAAAATGCTGCTAAAGAGCCAGAAATCATTGACGTAGCGACATTGCTTTCAAGCATGGGCGCACGAATTAAAGGTGCAGGTACCAATGTGATTCGGATTGATGGTGTTGAATCGTTAAGTGGCTGTCGCCATTCGATTATTCCGGATCGGATTGAAGCAGGTACATTTATGATTGTTGCTGCTGCGATGGGACGACGTGTGCTCATTGATAACATTATCCCTGACCATGTGGAGTCTTTAATTGCAAAAATGAGAGAGATGGGTATTCATATTGAGGTCTTTGACGATCAAGTCGTCATTCAAGGCGCCGGTAAAGAATTAACGGGAGTCGATGTGAAAACACTCGTCTATCCAGGGTTCCCGACTGATTTGCAGCAACCATTTACAAGTCTTTTGACGCGTGCACGAGGGACGAGTATTGTCACGGATACGATTTATGATGCTCGCTTTAAGCATGTTGACGAATTGCGCCGTATGGGTGCAAATATTAAAGTTGAAGGACGTTCAGCGATTATTAATGGTCATACACAGCTTGAAGGTGCACGGGTGAGTGCGAGTGATTTACGTGCAGGTGCTGCTCTTGTCGTCGCGGGATTGATGGCCGATGGAATTACTGAGATTTCTGGTGTGGAGCACATTGATCGTGGCTATGAAAATCTCGAGAGTAAACTGCTCGGCTTAGGAGCTAATATTTGGCGAGAAAAAATGAATGGGGAAGAAGTAAGACAGCTAGAAAATTCATAAAAAAGGAAAATTCGTTGGAATATCGCCGTTAGTAGTGTAAAATGAAACCGGTTAACTGTAATCGAGAGAATATTGAATCAATGAGTAAGGGGAGAGAGAAGCATGGAAAGAAGTTTAACGATGGAACTTGTACGAGTAACAGAAGCGGCTGCACTTTCATCAGCTCGTTGGATGGGTCGAGGGCTTAAGGAGGAAGCAGACGATGCTGCTACTCAAGCAATGCGTGATGTTTTTGATACAATTCCGATGAAAGGTACGGTAGTCATTGGGGAAGGCGAAATGGACGAAGCACCGATGCTATATATTGGTGAGAAATTAGGGACAGGTTATGGACCTAGAGTTGACGTTGCTGTAGACCCACTAGAAGGGACGAACATCGTTGCTGCTGGTGAATGGAATGCGCTAGCTGTTATTGCCATTGCAGATCACGGTAACCTTCTCCATGCACCAGATATGTATATGGATAAAATCGCAGTCGGTCCTGAGGCTGTCGGTAAAATTGACATTGATGCCCCTGTCATTGATAACCTAAAAGCGGTTGCTGAAGCGAAAGGGAAAGATGTTGAAGATCTCGTTGTCGTTATTTTAAATCGTAAACGACATGAGAAAATTATTAATGAAGTGCGCGAAGCAGGTGCACGAATTAAATTGCTCCGTGACGGTGATGTTGCGGCAGCAATAAATACGGCGTTTGATGATACAGGTGTTGACATCATGCTAGGTGCAGGTGGTGCTCCTGAAGGTGTTATTGCTGCTGTTGGCTTGAAATGTTTAGGTGGCGAACTCCAAGGAAAACTACTTCCACATAATGAAGAAGAACTAGCTCGTTGTAAGAAGATGGGCATTGATGATGTCAACCGTAAGCTAACGATGGATGACCTCGTTAGTGGTGATGATTGCATCTTTGCAGCAACCGGGGTGACTGATGGCGAGCTTTTACAAGGTGTACATTATAAAGGCTCAAACGCAACAACGCAATCACTCGTTATGCGAGCGAAATCGGGAACAGTTCGCTTTATTGATGGAAAACATAGTATGCAGAAGAAGCCTGATCTAGTTATTAAATAAACTCGATGAATGCTGAATGGTTGAAGGTTCTGAGAGCCCTGCCGTTCAGTATTTTCATTTTGCACAAAAAAGTTTTCACTAAAAACTCTTCGGGACAGAACATATATTCGTCGATTTGTGGTATAATTATTATAAATGATATGGAAAAGCTTGAATAAATACCAATGATGTGGTTAAAATAAGAATTGTGACTAATTCCATTTATATTATATTTTTACCTTCTTAATAATGTTAAGCACTTCAATTTCCCTTTCGGTTTTGCCCAATTTCGAAGAACCCCAACGGATTGATTTATTACTTACCAATAGGCTGTGTTAAAGTTTAGTGTTGATGCTCGTTGATATTGGGCTCATTTCGTGAGAAACCTTAGTTTCGTACGCCCTTCAAGTACTGAAAGGTTGGAAGATATGAATGAAATCATGGAGAAAATTTATTTTCTCATAGGATTTCATTCATATCTTCCATAAAATGAGCCCGATATCAACATTCAACGATAACAGAGCCTACCAATAAAGACCAATTAAAAAATTATAAAAAGAGTACGTGAAAACGGCTAGCGAACCTACGTAAGGTTTGTTTATATACATACGCGAAAAATAACTGTAAAGTGTGGTGTCATAATGGGAGTTAATATAGCGAAACTAGAGACGATGAAGTTAAAAGAACTTTATGAATTAGCTCGTAATTATAAGGTTTCATATTATAGTAAGTTAACAAAGAAAGAATTAATTTTTGCGATTTTAAAGGGACAAGCTGAAGAGGATGGACTTATGTTCATGGAAGGTGTGCTTGAAATCATTCAGTCAGAAGGATTTGGTTTCTTGCGACCAATTAATTATATGCCAAGCTCGGAGGATATTTATATATCAGCCTCGCAAATCCGCCGTTTTGACCTTCGCAACGGTGACAAGGTTTCTGGTAAGGTACGCCCGCCAAAAGAAAATGAGCGTTACCATGGCTTGTTACATGTTGAAGCGGTCAATGGCGAAGATCCAGATACATCGAAAGAGCGACCATACTTTCCAGCCCTAACACCGCTCTATCCGGAACAAAAAATTGAGCTTGAGACAGATCCACGACGAACGTCTTCACGAATCATTGATATGATTTCCCCGGTCGGTTTTGGTCAACGTGGACTAATCGTTGCCCCACCAAAAGCAGGTAAAACATCGCTTCTTAAAGAAGTAGCCAATAGCATTGCCACTAACCATCCAGATTCGGAATTAATTGTTTTACTTATTGATGAGCGGCCAGAGGAGGTAACGGATATCGAACGGTCAGTTAAGGCTGAGGTTGTAAGCTCGACGTTCGATGAAGTGCCAGAAAATCATATTAAAGTTGCTGAACTTGTATTAGAACGCGCGATGCGTCTTGTTGAACATAAAAAAGACGTAATTATCTTAATGGATAGTATAACCCGTCTTGCTCGGGCTTATAATCTGGTGATTCCGCCAAGTGGACGTACGCTATCAGGGGGGATCGACCCCGCTTCGTTCCATCGACCAAAACGTTTCTTTGGAGCTGCGCGTAACATTGAAGAAGGTGGAAGCTTAACGATTTTAGCAACAGCGTTGATCGATACAGGTTCTCGTATGGATGACGTGATCTATGAAGAATTTAAAGGGACTGGAAACATGGAGCTTCACCTTGATCGTCGCTTAGCGGAACGTCGAATCTTCCCAGCGATTGATATTCGCCGTTCAGGTACACGAAAAGAGGAGCTACTAATGCCAAAAGAGCAGCTTGAGAAGTTGTGGGCGATCCGTAAGACAATGAATGACTCACCTGATTTTGTCGATCATTTCATAAAGCGTATTAAAGAGACGAAAACCAATCAGGAGTTTTTCGAAGCGATGGAAAAGGATAAGTCTGGAACAGGGCGTCGAGTCAAAAGTTAACTTGACAAAGTTCATCTAAGCTGTTTATATTATAGTTTGGAATGAAAAATTTTAATAAGCTGTCAGTTAGAAATAAATGACAATTCACTTGGTGGAAATGGAGTTGCAAAATCAGACAGGACTTGTTATAATTTCGTCATGTGTGATTAGATAACTCTGTTTCGAATAGATTCAGGGCGGAAGGAGATGAAAAGAATGAAACCAGAAATCCATCCAAATTACCGTAAAGTCGTATTTATGGATACAAGTGTCGGAACGAAGTTTTTAAGCGGATCAACTTTACATTCGGATGAAACAATTGAGTGGGAAGATGGAAACACTTATCCATTAATTAAAGTTGATGTGAGCTCTGACTCTCACCCGTTCTATACTGGACGTCAGAAATTTGCTGACGCTGGTGGACGTGTTGATCGCTTCAAGAAAAAATATAACCTTAAGTAATTCCAGTTACGTTGATAACAGGCAAGTGCATATCTCTTGCCTGTTTTTATTTTGGGTTGATATAGGATAGGTTCACATGAGCCAGTTGGGCATATGTGCTAAAGCTTGTGAGTATAAGGGTAAGTTGCTATGATTCGAGGAAGTTAAAAAGGGCCAAACAGATGCGCTCTTGTGAGTGATCATGGAATGGGCTGCCTTTTTTAAGTTTCTCGATACAATTAGTTGAAGTAAGTGCGGGCATTTAGAGGAAAGATAATCGTATCGAAACCGCTAATTGATCTTCGCTGATATAGATGAGTTTAATGATTATTTTTGTGTCAGAGGTGGGAAGTCTTACGATGTATGTGATGAAAAATGAGGGTTGGGTCGAAGTGATTTGCGGCAGTATGTTTTCGGGGAAGTCTGAGGAGTTGATCCGCCGAGTTCGACGAGCAAGCTTCGGGAATTTAAAAGTTGAAGTGTTTAAACCAGTAATTGATAATCGCTATAGTGAAGAAGAAGTGGTTTCACATAACGGTACAAAAGTGGTTGCAAAGCCAGTGCATTCGTCAGTTGAGATTCTCAAACAGCTGTCAGTATCGACTCAAGTTGTTGCGATTGACGAAGTACAATTTTTTGATGAAAACATTGTTGCAGTGGTGGAACAGTTAGCAGATCAAGGGTTCCGTGTGATCACAGCAGGACTTGATCAAGACTTTCGCAATGAGCCATTTGGCCAAGTGCTTACGCTAATGGCCTTAGCTGAAGATGTCACAAAACTACAAGCTGTTTGTCCGGTTTGTGGATCACCGGCAAGCCGTACACAACGCTTAATTGATCATAAGCCAGCGTCATATGATGATCCGGTTATATTAGTTGGTGCTTCTGAGTCATATGAACCGCGTTGTCGCCATTGCCATGAAGTACCTGGTAAGCCGAACCGTTTGCAGACAGGGGCGAACGTTTAAATTTCATCCTTTGTTGGTCGATATTAACGGACAACGTTTGTGGCACTTGTGGGATGCTAACAATGAAACAGCTTATTGAATAAAGTTGTTTTCAATGGAGGTGCCCAATGAAAAAAGCATTGCTCGGTTTTGGGATTTCGTTAATCGCACTATCAGCATGTACACCAGCACAGCCTCCACAAGCGCAATCTGCGGCAGATCAGTCAAGAATGGGACAAGTGAGCTATGGGATGTTAGGGCCAGGGCCGATCAATTATGGTCAGATTCGAGATGAGCCAACATATGGCTATAATGGCGAACTGCCTCGTTCAAGTTTTCGAACAACGAGTACGCATCGGCCTGATTTTGGGGATGATCAAGATAAAATAAGAGAAATTGTCGCTCAAAAAGAAGGTATCAATCCAGGCTATGTGGTGATTGCGGGTAAACATGCGTGGGTGAACGTACGATTCGCTGGCGATTACTCAGATCAAGAGAGACAACAGAAGCTAAAAAGTGTACGTCAGTCACTTGAGCAAGGGATTCCTCGTTACCAAGTTCATTTAAACGAGATGGATCAATAAGATTAGGTGGTTTAAGGGAGCTGTTCCATAAGTAACACCTCGTTAGGTGCCGAAACGTTCGGTGCTTGAGATGAGCGTTACTTAATGGACAGCCCTTTTTTTGCTTATCTTGACCGTCTTGCGGCTTGTTGGATCGGGTCCCATACGCCATTAAATGGAGGGGCATAACTTAAGTCAAGGTCTTCGAGTTCGTGAACCGTCATCCCGTGAAAAAGAGCGGCTGCAAGGACGTCAATCCTTTTATCAACACCAGCAGAACCAATGACTTGTCCACCGAGTAATTGCCGGTGATCTCTATGATACATCAATTTTATATGAATCGGTTTCGGATTTGGATAATAGCCTGCGATATGGAGGCTTTTTAATGTTGTTGTTTCAAAAGGTACATGTAATTGCTCTGCTTCTTGCTCAGAGAGGCCCGTTCGTGCCAACGTTAAATCAAAGAATTTTAATATTGATGTCCCAACAACACCTTTAAATGTTCGTGTTCCGCCAACCATATTAATGCCAGCAATTTGCCCTTGTTTATTGGCATGTGTGCCAAGTGGAATATAATCGTCTTTTTCCTTTAGACGATGGTATTGGGTCGCGCAGTCACCGGCAGCATAAACGTCGCTCACATTGGTCTCCATATATCGATTGACAAGCAGTGCACCGTTGTCGTGTTTGTGAAAGAGTGAGTCACTCGCAAAGGATGTAGAGGGACGAACGCCGATGGCGACAATGACGAGGTCTGTGTTATACGTTTGTTTATCGGTTTTAACTTCTTTTACACGGGTTTTACCGCTAAAGGATTGTACCGATTCATTAAAGACAAGCTCGATGTTGTGTTTTTCTGCTTGTTCATGAATATGGGAAGCCATATCATTATCAAAAATGGTAGCAAGCTGTGAGGCTTGTTCAATGATGCGGACATGTTTCCCGATTTCAACGAAGTTCTCAGCCATTTCAAGGCCAATATAGCCTCCGCCGACAATTGTGACCGTTTTGACTTCCTTATGTAAATCGTTACTAATCTGTTTAATATCAGGGATCGTCTTTACCGTATGAATGCCTTCTAGTTCATTGCCATCCCAATTTGGGAGTAACGGCTGTGCACCTGAGGCAATAAGGAGGCGATCATAGTTATAGGAGAAAGTTTCGCCCGTTTCATGATTTATTCCTGACACCGTTTTTTCATCTGGGTTCATATTGGTCACTTCATGAAGTGTGAGGGCGTTGATTCCATACTTGTCACGAAAGGTTGATAATTCGCGTGCAATTAAATCGTCGGTTGATTCGACTTGGCCACTGATCACATAAGGTAAGCCACATTGAGCATATGAATAATATTCTCCCATTTCAAGCGTTGTCACTTCAGCATCAGGATCGTTACGAACAATTTGCATCGCCGCACTCATTCCAGCTGCATCACCACCAATAATTACATACTTCACTAAAATACCTCCTTAGTTAAAAATGGTTCCTCTTACTTATTACTTTACCCTTAAACGTTAAGGAAAAAACGATGAATCACTTGTGTTACAAATTGATACCTAATTTTTACAAAAAGGTAAGGTTACAATTACAGTTTATTAATATTTGGCTTATATAATGAAACGTAAGAAAAGTAATAAGGGGGATGTTATGAATACTCAATTAATGGACATGCCAAATGCATGTTTTGATCATGGACAAGCAAGGTCGTTATTAACATTAACGAGGACTTTGAAGTTGAGATCTCCCGATACTTATCAGCACTCATTACGAGTGGCACGTATTTCTTATGAACTGGCAAAAGCAATGAATTACTCAGATGAAGATTGTGAAATTGTCTATGTAAGTGGACTTATGCATGATATTGGCAAGCTGTTGCTACCAGAGACCATTCTTGAGAAGCCGACAAAACTGACCCTCGAGGAATTCAAAAAGGTGAGAAAGCATCCAGAATGGGGGTGTTGCATGCTCGAACAAATAAAAGGTTGGGAGGCGAGTCCGGTCCCTAAGTATGTGTTGTATCATCATGAGCGATTTGATGGGAAAGGTTATCCGTACGGCTTAAAAGCAGAATCGATTCCAGAACCATCACAAATCATCTCCATCGCCGATGCCTTTGATGTCATGATAACCGGAAGAACTTACACCGATAGCAAGCCGCAAGATGTCATTTGCAATGAAATCGACCGTAACCGCGGCAAACAATTTAACCCGAAAGTCGTTGATGTATTTTTGGAGATGATTAGGTCTGAATAAAAAAAGAATATAATCCAAGTCACGAGCGGGCACAATCTATGGATATCTTACACAACGTTCGTGCATCCTCCCCAAAAGAAGAAGACTAACCCCAGCAAAGGTAGACCCCAAACGGTTGCTAAACCGTTTGCGACGACGCTAGTCGGAGTAGGGGCAGAGCAGAACAGAGTGCGGCAAGCCTGAAGTTGGCTTGTCAGAGCCATGATCCTTGCATACCGCGTCAGGTGTAATATAATCCAAATCACAAGCGGGCACAATCTATGAATATCCTCACACGAGGTTCGTCCCCCACCCCCAAAAGAAGAAGACTAACCCCCGCAAAGGGAGACCCCAAACGGTTGCTAAACCGTTTGCGACGACGCTAGTCGGAGTAGGGGCAGAGCAGATCAAGGCGTGGCAAGCCTGCAGTTGGCTTGTCAAAGTCCTGATCCGCGCATGCCACGTCAGGGTCAACCGACACCACTTTCCCATTTCGAAGAAACTTTTCTGCCTTGCTTTACAAACAAAGGTCTTTTAATACTTGTATCTTCCTAATCAAACTTTGCTTTGACTACCGTTATACCGTATACTATAATTATAATGTTATGGATAAAATGATGAGGTGAAACGCGTGTTAGAACGTTTACAATCAGTAGAAGACCGATACGAAAGACTTAATGAACTATTAAGCGACCCCGATGTCATAAATGATTCAAACAAACTACGCGAGTACTCCAAAGAACAAGCAGACCTAACAGAAACCGTTCAGGCCTACCGCGAGTATAAAGAAGTAACTGAACAACTAACCGACGCAAAAACAATGCTCGAAGACAAACTAGATGACGAAATGTACGAAATGGTCAAAATGGAAATTGACGAACTTTCTGAACGCAAAGAAGAACTCGAAGCAAGACTAAAAATTCTCCTACTACCAAAAGACCCGAATGATGACAAAAACGTTATCATCGAAGTCCGTGGAGCAGCAGGAGGAGATGAAGCGAACCTCTTTGCAGCTGACTTATTTAAAATGTACTCACGCTTTGCCGAAACGCAAGGGTGGAAAGTTGAAGTCATCGAAGCGACTCCAACTGAACTAGGCGGCTACAAAGAAGTCATCTTCATGATCAATGGTGATGGGGCGTATTCAAAAATGAAATACGAAAACGGTGCACACCGCGTGCAACGTGTACCATCAACGGAATCAGGTGGACGAATTCATACGTCAACAGCAACAGTCGCTGTTCTTCCAGAAGCAGAAGAAGTCGAAGTTGACATTCACGAAAAAGATATCCGTGTTGATACATTTGCATCAAGTGGACCAGGTGGACAAAGTGTTAATACAACGATGTCAGCGGTACGCTTAACACATATGCCAACAGGAATCGTTGTTTCGTGTCAGGATGAAAAGTCCCAAATCAAAAACAAAGAAAAAGCAATGAAAGTTTTACGTGCCCGTATTTATGATAAGTTCCAACAAGAAGCAGAGGCAGAATACGCCGAAAATCGTAAATCAGCGGTCGGTACAGGTGACCGTTCTGAGCGAATTCGTACGTACAACTTCCCGCAAAGCCGTGTAACCGATCACCGTATCGGGTTAACATTGCAAAAGCTCGAGCAAATCTTGCAAGGTAAGCTGGATGAAATTATTGATGCGCTAATCGTTGAAGAACAAGCGGAAATGATGAAGAAGGCTGAAGAGTAAGATGAGCTCAATCATGAAAGTTTATGAAGCCCTCCGTTGGGCTTCTTCTTTTTTAGAAGATACGAATGGAGAAGTGCGGGCAGCAGAACTATTATTACAACATCATCTTGGACTTTCACGGACTGAGTTTTTCATGCAAATGCAAAATGAGCTAACAACCGAGCAACAGCAAGCCTTTCAAGCAGATATTGAAAAACACGCATCAGGCGTTCCGGTCCAGCATTTAATCGGATCTGAACAGTTTTACGGCCGGACATTTTCTGTCAATGAGGACGTTCTGATTCCGCGTCCAGAAACTGAAGAGCTTGTTCTCGGTGTGCTCACACGAATCAAGGAGCACTTCGATCATGATCAGCTACGTGTTGTTGATGTTGGTACAGGTAGTGGTGCAATCGCGATTACGCTCAAGTTAGAGCAGCCAAACCTTGAGGTTCAAGCAGTCGATATCGCCCAAAGCTCACTTGATGTGGCTAGCTTGAATGCCGACAAGCTCGGTGCTGACGTTGCATTTAGCTGTGGTGACTTGATCAAACCGCTCATAGAAAAGAACAAAACGGTTGATGTTGTCGTCTCAAATCCACCTTACATCCCGTATGAGGAAGCGATGGCGCTTGATTCGATCGTCAAAGATCATGAACCGATGCGCGCCCTTGTTGGTGGCGAGGATGGTTATGATTTTTATCGACGCTTTATGGATGAAATCCCACAAGTGCTTGCAAGCAAAGGCTTAATTGCTTTTGAAGTCGGAGCTGGCCAAAGCGAGACGGTCGCAAACCTTTTAAAAGAAACGTTTCAAACAGCTGAAGTCGAAGTTGTTTATGATATTAACGGCAAAGATCGTATCGTCTTTGCAAGAGTCGGTTAACCGTCTCGTTGTCGATCGCTAAAAAAATTGTCGGACGATTTATTGTTTGGGTTTGCCTTTCACGGTCGAGACTGTGACTGTGAAAGGTTGGTGGCAAAACATGAACAATAAAGTAATCATTTATTTATTTTTTTCTTTAGCAGTATTAATGATGAATTGGGAGGCGCAAAAAAGTATCGCCGTAGCAGCCTTCCATCAAGAAGTTGATCAAGATGATGCGATCCGCTTACGAATTTTAGCTCATAGTGATTCAGTGAAAGACCAATACTTAAAACGAGAAATTCGTGATCACGTTAATGAAGCGATTACTGAGTGGGTAACAGATATCGCTGACTTAAATGAAGCGAAGCAAGTGATCTCAGAGCGTATTCCAGAGGTCGAAGAAATCGTTGCCGCAGAGCTTGATAAGCTTGGACTTGATCAATCGTATAATGTTGAATTCACAGATGTTCAATTTCCGACGAAGCTATATGGAAACATCGTTTATCCAGCTGGTATTTATGATGCCGTCTTAATTACACTTGGCGATGGGAACGGTGAAAACTGGTGGTGTGTCCTTTTTCCACCGTTATGCTTTTTAGATTTTGCAAATGGTGATGCGGTTGAACATCAGTCAGAGGATGGCGAGGAATCGGAAGAATATAAGGACCGTGATGTAGAAGTATCCTTTTTCCTCGTTGAAATCTTTTCAAAAATTGCTGATTGGTTTAAAAAGTAGTCATAAAACGGAACGCCTGTCCATAGATATTCTAGTAGATAAACTAGGATAGATTAGGCACTAAAAGGATTGGATCATCTTTTTAGGCCTCAATAGATATAGGAGGGCTTTCGTGTGAGTATTGTCATTCGTATTGCAGAAGAGAAGGATTTACTACCGATTCAGCGTCTTGTTGCAAAAGCTGGGTTAAGTGACAGTGGCATCGAACAGCAAGTTGAAAATTTTTTAGTCGCTGAAGATGATAAAAAGATCGTTGGAACGATTGGAATTGAAAAGGTTGGGGTGGACGGGCTCTTACGTTCACTCGTGATGCAATCAGACAATTGGAATGCAAAAATCGGATTGGAGTTTGTGCAGCTCGCACTTGCTTATGCGGAGAAGCGAGGGATTGAGACGCTCTATTTATTAACAAAGCAGTCGACGGAGTTTTTTGAATACCTTGGTTTTAAAGAGGTCGGTGAACAAGAGGTACCAAAGCATCTAAAAGAGTCACCACACTTCAGTCAATTTACTAGTGGTGTTACAAAAGTGTTAGCATGCCGATTAAAGGAAGAGTAAGCTATTTTGTTCACATGTGTATAAAAACGCACCAATTACAAAAACTTACCCACAAGTTATCCACACCCGTGGATAACTTGTTTTTTCGTTCTTGAAGAGAGTGGCTAAGTGCGCTGTTGACAGGCGTCAGTAAGCAAGTGACAATGGAAGAGTTAGGAGAGTGGCGTGATGAGTTATAAACAGACGAAGATGTGGATTGTGGATAAAGTTGATCATAACTTGCAGAAGTCCGCAGAGATTAAGGAAGCGGCGTTGTGGATAAGTGAGGGGGAGGTCGTTGCCTTCCCGACCGAAACCGTTTATGGACTTGGGGGCAATGCTTTAGAGGACGATGCCATTGCGAAAATTTTTGAAGCGAAAGGACGTCCGAGTGACAACCCGCTCATTGTCCACATTGCAACGAAACAGCAAGTTGAGGAGTTAGCGGCTGATATTCCAGAGATGGCTTCAAAGTTAATGGATGCTTTTTGGCCTGGACCATTAACATTGATTTTACGAAAACAGGCAGCGATTGCTGAAAAGGTGACAGCAGGTCTTGATACGGTTGCGCTAAGGATGCCGGACCATCCTGTGGCACTCGCATTGCTTGAGGTAGCTGGGGTTCCTGTAGCTGCACCGAGTGCCAACTTATCCGGAAAGCCGAGCCCGACGACAGCGCGTCATGTCGATCGTGATTTACATGGCAAGATTGCCGGGATTGTTGATGGTGGTGCAACAGGAATTGGTGTTGAATCAACCGTTGTCGACTGTACAGGTGATGTGGCGATGGTGTTACGCCCTGGTGGGATAACGGCAGAGCAAATCGCTGAGGTTGTCGGAGAGGTTAGTGTTGACCCAGCATTAGGTGAGTCAGATCTCGCACCGAAGTCGCCAGGGGTGAAGTATACCCATTACGCGCCTAAAGGGGCCCTCTATTTAGTGGAAGGTTCTCGCGAATACGTGCAGACACTAGTTAATGAACAAAAACAAGAGGGGACGAAAGTTGGCGTATTGACGACGGTTGAAGGTGAACATGCCTATGATGCTGATGTCGTTCTTGCTTGTGGATCACGTGAGCAGCTTGCATCTGTTGCAAGTAAACTTTATGAAACGCTTCGTTCGTTTGATGATGGAGGTGTTGATGTGATTTATAGTGAAGTTTTTCCGAATGAAGGTGTCGGGGTAGCCATTATGAACCGTCTTGAGAAGGCGGCTGGTGGACGAATGGTATCTGAAAAATAATCGATCGTTTTCATTCATTTCCTTAACAGCTGAAACTATCAAGAGATCTTGTCTATTTTCTCTTGGACTTGCATACATTGGTTGAAGTAGCAGGTTTCAAGGGGTGATTGGATGTTGGCGGAGATGATTACGCTTTTGATCATGGCGCTTGCCCTTGGGATGGACGCCTTTTCAATTGCGCTTGGGATGGGGATGATTGGTTTACGAAATCGGCAAATATTCAAGATTGGCGTAACGATTGGTGCCTTTCATGTGATTATGCCGTTGCTTGGTATTCTTGCTGGTCGCCTGATTTCAAATTATTTTGGGATGATTACAACAGTTATTGGTGGAGGCTTGTTGCTTATCATAGGACTGCAAATGATTCTTTCCTCCTTTCAAAAGGATGAAGATCCGATGATGCGTCCAGTTGGAGTAGGCTTGATGGTATTTGCGATTAGTGTCAGCCTCGATAGTTTTTCTGCTGGACTCAGTTTAGGAATATTAGGGGCAAAAACGCTGTTAACTGTCGCGGCATTTGGGATTGTCAGCATGTTTTTATCTTGGATTGGCCTTTATATGGGCAAGAGGTTCCAACAGTGGATCGGCTCCTACGGTGAACTGCTCGGTGGCTTTATTTTAGTTGGGTTTGGACTGAAACTACTTGTGCCGTTCTAAGTCAAGGAAACGCCTAGATTGGAATGTTGGTTTTCAGGTGATTTGTGGTAAAATAGACGAAAAGTTCTAGCAAATACTAGAAAACGTACAAACAAGAAAGGATGTACATACAATGAAACGATTTCTTTTCGTTTGCACGGGTAACACGTGTCGTAGTCCATTAGCTGAAGCGTTATTACGCGAACGACTAAAAGAAGAGGTTGAAGTGAAATCTGCTGGTGTGAGTGCTTTTCCAGGACAGGACGCCTCTAGCGGTACAAAGCAAGTCCTCGAAGAGATGGGGATTGCTAGTGATCATAAGTCACAACTTGTATCAGACAAATTACTTTCTTGGGCGGATGTTGTGTTAACGATGACGGATAGTCATAAGCAACTACTCAATCAGCAATTCCCGTCAGCGATAGAGAAGGTCTATACGTTAAAGGAATACACGGGAGCTGATCATGTTGATCGCAACATCTCAGACCCTTTTGGCGGACCGGTTGAAGTCTACCGTGAAACGGCAAAAGAAATCGAAGGCTTAATTGAGCAGCTTGCAGAAAAAACAAAGGGAGATTAACTAGGAGCTATGGGGAGTAACTATCGATTTAGTATACGTAAAAAGCTAGTTGCGGGCGTGATCGCGCTTGCTTGTATTACTTTTGGCTCAAGTGCTGTGGTCATTTTTTTCTTAGGGGATTTTTTACAAGAAACACTTGGGATCAGTGAAACAGTCTTGATTATTGCAACGTTAATGAAGGGGATTTTTTGGAGTGCGTTGCTCGGGTTTCTAGCTGCGCCGATTATTACAAAGCCTTTGTCGCAATTAGAGCAAGCTGCCCGTCAAGCAGCTGAAGGGGATATTCGTACCGATGTTGAAGTGCCGAAATCGGATGATGAAATTCGTGCTTTAAGCTTGGCCTACAATGGGATGCAAGCGAATTTAAGGAGGATGGTTAACGATATTGAGGGGACGTTTACCGTCACGAATGAAAAAGTCGCTGAAATTACCGAAGCGGCGGATGCGGCTTCAGCAAATGCAGACAATATTAACCGAACAATTAATGAAATCTCGGCTGGTGCAGAAAACTCAGCGAATGCGATTCAGACAACCGCTGAATCGATGGAAGAAGTGACCGCGCTTGCTGATAACGTGCAACAGCTTGCCACGCATTCAAAGCAATCGTCAACAGAGATGGTTGAGACGCTTGCAACGAGCCGTGAAGTGATCCATTCATTAGTATCAGGGATTAAAAAGATTGCTACAGACAACGAGAAGTCATTAAGCGCGGTTAACACGCTTGAATCACAAGCCAATCAAGTTGAAGAAATCATTTCACTTGTTGGCGATATTGCTGAGCAGACGAACTTATTAGCATTAAATGCATCCATTGAAGCAGCCCGAGCTGGTGTGCAAGGCAAAGGGTTTGCTGTTGTTGCCGATGAAGTGCGAAAATTGGCGGATGAGAGCTCCCACGCGGTGCAAGGGATTACAAAATTAATCCAAGATATTCAAACAGAAGTGAAAAATGTTGTTGGTCACATTAAAGATCAAGTTGAGGTCGCCAATACCGAGTCGACAAAAGGAACAGAAACGAATTCAGCGATTGCTGAGATGGAACAATCGATCACCGAGGTGGCCGATGCGGTTCATAACATTTCCGAATTAGTCGATAAGCAGCTCATGGCGATTCAGACAACATCAACAGAAACGCAAGAAGTCGCAGCCATTGCCGAGGAAACATCGGCGGGAGCGATTGAAGTGACATCGGTCAACGAGCAACAAACAGAAGTGGTTCGTGAGATGGCGAAAACCGCTCATGTATTATCAGAGCAAGCTGACAAATTAAAAGAAACAATTGATCAATTTACAACATAAAATAGTAGTGCGTGTTCAAGCATCTTCTAAAGATAAAAAATAATGGGGGTATGAAAGATGAAAGTAGCAATTGGTTCAGATCATGGTGGATTGTCAATTAAGGAAGAAATCAAAAAGATGATGGATGAGGCTGGGATTGAGTATGTTGATGTAGGTTGTGACTGTACAACGTCTGTTGATTATCCGGATTATGCCATTCCAGTTGCCGAAAAAGTCGCTGCCAAGGAAGTTGATCGTGGCATTTTAATTTGTGGAACAGGCATTGGCATGTCGATTGCTGCTAACAAAGTCCAAGGTGTACGTTGTGCGCTCGTTCACGACCTGTTTAGTGCCAAAGCAACACGTGAGCACAATGACAGTAACGTGCTAGCGATGGGAGAACGTGTCATTGGACCAGGACTTGCTCTTGAGATTGCAAAAGTGTGGTTAGACACAGACTATGAAGGTGGGCGACACGCCAATCGCGTTGGCAAAATTACCGACTATGAAGCCCGTTCGTAAGTGAAAGGAACGTGTAGTCATGAATGAACTTAAACAACAGCTTGAAACGGTACTCGATGATTTACATGCAGCGATGCCGTTAGATGAGCACAAGTTACTTGTGATTGGTGCTAGTACAAGTGAGGTCATCGGCAAGCATATTGGCTCTAGTGGTACAGAAGAAGTTGGTGAATCATTATTTGCAGCGATCAAACAATATCAGCAAAAGACGAACGTTCAGCTTGCGTTCCAATGTTGTGAGCATCTAAATCGTGCGTTAGTCGTTGAACGCGCAACGGCTGAGGCACGTCAATATGACATCGTTTCGGTCATTCCCGTTAAGCAAGCGGGTGGCTCAATGGCGACTTATGCCTACCAACAGCTAAAAGACCCTGTCGTTGTTGAGTTTATTCGTGCAGATGCCGGAATTGATATTGGTGATACGTTTATCGGTATGCATTTAAAACATGTCGCCGTCCCTGTGCGCAGTCGCATCACTGACATTGGACAAGCCCATGTGACGTTAGCGAAAACAAGGCCGAAAATGATCGGCGGTGCTCGTGCCGTATATGAAAGAAAGCAGGATCATGAAAATTGTACGTAAAAAGATTTCAAAAAGTACGGAATTTAGTTGCTCGAAGTGTTAAAATATAGCTGGATATGCTAAAATGATCTCAAAACACGAATTATGCTAAAGTTGAAAGGGGAAGGGAAATGGAATTTTTAAAAAAACAAGACCCAGAAGTTTTTGCAGCGATTGAAAAGGAATTAGGGCGTCAACGCGATAAGATTGAATTAATCGCTTCAGAAAACTTTGTTAGTGAAGCAGTGATGGAAGCTCAAGGTTCGGTTCTTACTAATAAATATGCGGAAGGTTACCCAGGTCGTCGTTATTATGGTGGTTGTGAGCATGTTGACGTAGCAGAAGACCTTGCTCGTGACCGTGCAAAAGAGATTTTCGGTGCTGAATATGTAAACGTTCAGCCACACTCAGGTGCTCAAGCGAACATGGCTGTATACTTTACTATTTTAGAGCCAGGTGACACGGTTCTTGGGATGAACCTATCTCATGGTGGTCACTTAACACACGGAAGCCCAGTAAACTTCAGTGGGGTGCAATATAACTTCGTTGAGTACGGTGTAGATGAAAAGACACAAACCATTAACTACGATCAACTTCTAGAATTAGCAAAAGAGCATAAGCCAAAGCTAATCGTTGCTGGGGCTAGTGCGTACCCACGTGAAATTGATTTTAAAAAGTTCCGCGAAATCGCTGATGAAGTTGGCGCTTATTTCATGGTTGATATGGCTCACATCGCTGGTCTAGTTGCCACTGGCCTTCATAACAGCCCAGTACCACATGCTGACTTTGTAACAACAACAACACATAAAACACTACGTGGACCTCGTGGCGGTATGATTTTATGTAAAGAGGAATTCGGTAAGAAAATTGATAAATCAATCTTCCCTGGAATCCAAGGTGGTCCTTTAATGCATGTCATCGCAGCTAAAGCTGTTGCTTTTGGTGAAGCATTAAAACCAGAATTCAAAACATATGGTGAAAACATCATCAAGAACGCACAACGCCTAGGCGAAACGCTTAAGAGCGAAGGTGTTGACCTTGTCTCTGGTGGAACGGACAACCATCTTGTTCTTCTTGACTTAAGAAGTCTTGGGTTAACAGGTAAAGTGGCAGAAAAAGCATTAGATGATGTTGGGATTACAACAAATAAAAACACAATCCCATTTGACCCAGAAAGCCCATTTGTAACGAGCGGTATCCGTATCGGGACAGCTGCTGTCACGTCTCGTAGCTTTGGTGAGGCTGAAATGGACGAGATTGGTAAAATCATCGCCTTAACGTTAAAGAACACAGAAAACGAAGCAAAGCTAAAAGAAGCAAGCGAGCGCGTTTCTGCGTTAACGAGTAAATTCGAAATGTACCCAAGCCTATAATAGATCAAGGAGACAGATGCCTATTTGCGAGGGCGCTGAAAAAGTGTGAACTTCACTTTTTCAGCGCCCTTTATGTAATGTGCGAAGCCGTTGCATCTTTTAGCTTGCTACGATTTGGTTTCTCGTAGCAAGCGAGCAACGTGCGGAGCCATCACTCTTCCTCAATTGGCCTGCCTATTACTTTTTCAGCAGACTCTCCATTCGTAACCCCGACTAAAAAAGAGTAGCCTTTTCAAAATCAGCGAAACCCCAAACGGTGCGAACCGTTTGCGGCGACGGCAGTCGCCGTAGTGGGGACAATGAAGAGTATAGTTGAAAGCTGATTTAGCTTTCAACTGTACTCTTCATTGTAACATCGGTAGGGGGTTAAATCTGTGAAACAGGCATACTCGCACCGCCTTACAGTTTTTATGCATGTATATCTCTACTTTAAGCGGGCAGAAAGTAAGTTGAACTCCCTAACCTTCATTCGTACACCCCCACTAAAAAAGAAAAGCCTTATCAAAATCAAGCGAAACCCCAAACGGTACAAACCGTTTGCGACGACGGCAGTCGGCGTAGTGGAACAATGAAGAGTTCGTTGAAAGCCGGTTTTTGCTTTCAAAAGAATCTCGTAATTGTAACCACGGTAGGGGTTGAGCGGCTCAACCTAACAAGGAGGTCTAGGTGTACGTTATATTGGTTTTGATTAGTCACTTGAGGGAATTGTGTCCTAAAATGCGCGTGAAACCCAACTTGTCGGAATTTTTCGGAACTTGAATAACTTTCGCTTTTTATGTAAAATTTCAAGGAGTAAATTGTTTTCATAATAAAGGAGCGCATAAAAATGAGTAAAGTATATGTATTTGATCACCCGCTAATTCAGCACAAATTAACGTATATCCGTGAAAAAACAACAGGAACAAAAGAGTTCCGCGAGCTTGTTGATGAAGTTGCCGCTTTAATGGCTTTTGAAATCACTCGTGACTTACCATTAAAAGATGTAACCGTAAATACTCCAGTTGGACCAGCAACATCGAAAGCGATTGCTGGTAAAAAATTAGGGCTAGTGCCAATCCTCCGCGCAGGCCTAGGTATGGTTGATGGGATTTTACGAATGATTCCAGCGGCTAAAGTTGGCCATGTTGGATTATACCGTGACCCAGAAACACTACAACCAATTGAGTACTACGTAAAGTTACCAAAAGACGTGGAAGAGCGTGAATTTATTGTGATTGACCCGATGCTAGCAACAGGCGGCTCAGCAGTAGAAGCTATACATAGTTTAAAGAAACGTGGAGCAAAAAACATTAAGCTAATGTGCTTAATTGCAGCCCCAGAGGGTGTAGAAGTGTTTCAAGAAGCGCATCCTGATGTTGATATTTATTTAGCAGCTATGGATGAAAAGCTTGATGAAAAAGGCTATATCGTTCCAGGGCTAGGCGATGCTGGTGACCGTTTATTTGGTACGAAATAACCAATAATATGATCGATGAAATAGGGGAGGGGATCTCGTGGAAAAAGTGAAAGTGATGACGGTATTTGGAACGAGGCCAGAAGCAATTAAAATGGCTCCGCTCGTGTTGGAATTGAACAAGCATCCTGAAGAGATTGAATCAATTGTAACCGTAACTGGGCAACACCGTGAAATGCTTGATCAAGTTTTGCAGATCTTTGACGTAACACCTGATTATGATTTAAACATCATGAAGGAACGACAAACGCTTGTTGATGTAACAACAAATGCATTACAAGGGCTCGATAAAGTGATTAAAGAAGTAAAACCGGATGTAGTCCTCGTTCATGGCGATACAACGACGACGTTTGTAGCTAGTCTAGCAGCCTTTTATAATCAAGTATCTGTCGGTCATGTGGAAGCGGGCTTGAGAACGTGGAATAAGTTTTCGCCTTTCCCAGAAGAGATGAACCGTCAGCTTACTGGGGTCATTTCCGACTTGAATTTTGCTCCAACAGAAAAAGCTGCTAACAATTTACGAGCTGAAAATAAGGATGAAGAAACGATATTCATTACTGGGAACACCGCAATCGATGCGCTCAAAACGACGGTCTCAGAGTCGTATCATCATGAAGTACTTGAAAAAATCGGTGATGACCGCTTCATTTTATTAACAGCACATCGCCGTGAAAACTTAGGAGAGCCGATGCGCAATATGTTCCGTGCGATCAAGCGTCTTGTCAATGAACATGAGGATGTACAAGTGGTTTATCCTGTTCACTTAAACCCAGTTGTTCGTGAGCTTGCTGATGAAGTTCTTGGCAATGACCCGCGCATTCATTTGATCGAACCACTAGGTGTGCTTGACTTCCATAACTTTGCTTCAAAAGCGGACATCATTTTAACCGATTCTGGTGGCGTTCAAGAAGAAGCACCGTCATTAGGCACACCAGTCCTAGTGCTGCGTGATACCACTGAGCGTCCTGAAGGGATTGAAGCTGGAACGTTAAAATTAGCGGGCACAGAAGAAGAGCACATCTATACGCTTGCTTACGAGTTGCTAAATGATGATCATGCTTATCAACAAATGGCAAAAGCCTCAAATCCATATGGAGATGGCAATGCCTCAAAACGAATTGTTGATGCGATCCTTTATCACTTCGAACGAAAAAGCGAGCGGCCGCTCCCTTTCCAACCATAACCGATCTTGAATATAGTAAGCTGCCCTAACGGTTGATACGAATCGTTAAGGTAGCTTATTTTTGTATTTCGTGAGGTTGTCCCCTAGTGGGTAAATAAAAAACAGGATGACCTGCGTGAAGTGTTGGGGATAACTCGTTTTGTGATCGAATGTCCACATGTGGATAAATAACGGAATGTGGATCCGTATCGAAAGGACTCACGATCCGCTAATTGAGGAAAAAGGCTGAAAAAAGGCGTGAGTCGGACTGAGGATCCGCTAAAGGGTTAAAAGTAGCTCGGAAACAGTTCTAAAAAGCAAAATAGCGAATTAAGGGTCCGTTGGTGAGGGGAAAACGAGTCATTTAAGCGGAATAGAGGAATGAGAGTCCGCTTAGGATTGAAAGAGGACTCAGAATCCACTAATTGAGGGAAAAAAAGCTGAAATCGTCAGACCCGTGCTGAGAGCTGAAAAGTCTCCTAAGCTCAGCTACCACCGAAACCTACACCATCCCCTCATCTCCTCAAAAATCATTTACATGAAATCTATCCTTTCGTGCCATACTAACGAAATAACACGAATCGATGGAGGGGTACATGTGAAAAGAGCTGTGAGTCTAATGATGATAACTCTATTGTTCGCCATGTTTGTTATCACACCTGTTGCAGAAGCGAACCAATTTCCAGAACGCCCCCCGATTCCTGTACACATATCAGCTGAAGAAACCATTGTTATTGTTGAATTGTCTGATGATCTACAGAATGTAATCGAAGTCGTCAAAGATAAAATTCCTTCAGGAAAGGTACGTAAAAAGTTTGATACATTATTTTCTGGTTTTTCATATCAATTACCGGAAAATAAAATTCCCTTGCTTGAAGAAATTTCAGGTGTTGAGCGCGTCAGCCGAGTTGTTACATATGAGGCAACACTAGATGAAAGTGTGCCTTTTATAGGCGGTGAGCAAGTTCGTGGACAACTCGATGAGAACGGATCTCGACTGACGGGCGAAGGGATCACTGTTGCTGTGATTGATACAGGAATTGATTACACCCACCCTGATTTAAAAGATAGCTATAAAGGCGGGTTTGATGTCGTTGATTGGGATGAAGATCCGATGGAGACGAAAGCAAAACAAGGACCGCCTACGCTTCATGGCACTCATGTATCAGGGATCATTGCTGCAGATGGTAAGGTCAAAGGCGTGGCACCGAAAGCCGATTTACTAGTCTATCGTACGCTTGGACCAGGTGGACAAGGCACGACCGAACAAGTGATTGAAGCGATTGAAAAGGCAGTTGAAGATGGAGCTGATATTATTAACTTATCGCTCGGTAACAATGTCAATGGACCTGATTGGCCAACAAGCTTAGCACTTGATAAAGCCGTTGAGCATGGTGTTGTCGCTGTTACATCGAATGGAAATAGTGGTCCAAACATGTGGACAGTCGGCTCACCGGGTACGTCCAAACATGCCATTTCAGTTGGAGCGTCGTCACCTCCACTAAAGAAGCCGTATTTAACGGTTTTTGGAGAAGACAGAGAAATTGATATACAGCCACTTAGAGGGTCAAAGCCCTGGATGATTAAGAGAGGCCACCCAATTGTTTATGGCGGGTTAGCTCGTGCCAATGACTTAGAAGATGTAGACGGAAAAATTGTCTTAGCAAAGCGTGGGGTTATTCCGTTCACGGAAAAAGCGATGAATGCAAGAGACGCCGGGGCTAAGGCACTACTCATCTATAACAACACGGAAGGAGCCTTCTTAGGAGGGCTTGGTGAAGATGCGGAGATTACCGTCGCTGCTCTAACACAAGAAGACGGTGAATGGTTAAAGGACATCATTGATCATGAAGGTGAACCAGAACTGCGGACGATTTATCGTGAGGAGGAAGACTTGCTTGCCTCATTCAGTTCAAGAGGGCCAGTCACCCATTCGTGGGATGTGAAACCAGAGGTCGTCGCTCCAGGCGTGTCGATTGACAGTACGATTCCAAAAGGCTACTTAGGTCTAAATGGAACGAGTATGGCAGCGCCCCATGTTGCTGGAGCT
Source organism: Desertibacillus haloalkaliphilus (assembly GCF_019039105.1). NCBI lineage: Bacteria > Bacillati > Bacillota > Bacilli > Caryophanales > Bacillaceae > Desertibacillus > Desertibacillus haloalkaliphilus. The sequence goes on from NZ_JAHPIV010000003.1 coordinate 148,391, forward strand.
GCTGCATTAATTAAACAAGCTCATCCAGACTGGTCACCGGAACAAATCAAAGCAGCGCTCATGAATACGGCAAAACAGATCGTTAACAAAGAGGGTGAGACCTATTTGCCACATGAGCAAGGAGCAGGCAGAATTCAAATCGATAAGGCGGTAGAGGCGGATACGTTGGTTTATCCTGGAGCCGTAACATTCGGAAAATGGTCACTGAATGATCGCCGTGAAACGAAAGAAATAACGATAACTGTTGATAATCAATCAGAGAAAACAAATACGTATTATGTTGATCCGCCGCTTGATGCACCAGACGGCATTCAGTGGAAGGCGCCATTTTCGTTTACGCTTGCACCGAAAGAACGAAAAGAAGTGACCGTGACGATGGATATTATGCCTTCTGTTCTTAAGGAAGGAATTCATCATGGGAACATTACGATCAAGGGCGGAAAAGAAGACATTGAAGTTCCTTACCTATTTTTTATTGAAGAGCCTAATTACCCACGTGTGATGGCATTTAACTTTGAACATGGGGATGAGCCCGATTCGTACCGATATGAAATGTATTTACCTGGTGGAGCAGAAGAGGTAGGAATTGCGTTATATGACCCAGACACGTTCCAGTTTATTACGTATTTAGATGTGAAAAAAGATATTACACGCGGATTGTTAGAAGTGGAACTTGAGGATATTGGATTAGAGGATGGTGTCTATAAAGCACTCGTGTTTGCGAGTCAAGACGAACAAGAAGATACAATTGAACACACGCTTTACATCGGTGAGCACCCATAGCCTTCACTGATAAAAAAAGAAAGAAAGGAGATCATTCGTTGGAATCAAGCGGTGATCTTCTTTTGTTATTTTAATATAATTTCAAGAAGTTGTACTAGAACACGATCCCTCTGGAAATAAAGGAAGGTTATAAGCCCGAGTGAAAAAAATTGCGAAAAATGTCATCAATCCCGTACGTAAAAATGAACGTTTTTTAACGATTTATTTTGTAAACATAGCGTTCAAATTTGACACTTTCGACAAAAATGTGAACAAAAAAATCAGTGAAGGAAATGACTGGTTTTTTCTTGGTAAAACACGTTGACAATAGGTTTACCCTATTGTACGATTACAAAGGATATAATGATAAGGTTTACATATTTAACGGTGTGATAAAAATTACAGCAAGATCACCTGAAATATGCTCTAGTGGCTCCAGAGTATAGTTATGACAGTAGCAAAGGCGAGGATCACGTCATAAACTAGCTTTAAAAGGGGGGCATGATCATGAGCAGAAAATCACAAAAGTCGCTCGTCCGCGCAATGGCGTTAATGACATCAATCGTATCCTATTTAGTAGGGCCCATTTTAGTGGGAGTCTTTGGCGGTAGATGGATCGATGGCTATTTGCAAACGGAACCGATTTTTTTAATTGCTGGCTTGCTAGTAGGTCTTGCAGCAGGAGTTTATGGACTGGCTCGATTAATAGGCGAATTTTTAGGAGAAGATGAATGATGGACCAGTATGCAGCTAGTATGAGGCGCTACGTTCAATATATGCTTTATGTGGTCGCGCTATTTGTATTAGGATGGGGATTTACCCCATACGATTCAATGTTTTTAGGGCTCATTCTTGGTTCTGCTTTTAGTTTTTATAACTTATGGAGCATGTACACTAAAATGAAGCAGCTTGGACAAGCAGCAACAGGAGAAAAAAAGGTCTACTCAATTGGAACATTATCGCGCTTTGCTGTTGGGGCACTGGCAGCGATTATTGCGATTCGTTACCCGGAAACATTTCACTTGGTAGGTGTGATAATAGGTTTAATGCTAACCTACATTATCATCTTAATAGATTCTTTATTGCAAATTAGACGCTTGTAGAAAACAAATGAATACCTTTTATCGACCCTCTCGCGCACAAGCGTTCGATCGTTAATTTGTCTCTGTACTTTTATTGAGGGTTGACAACTAAAAACGTTTTAAAAGAAAGAGGTGAAAACATTTGGTTGTAGAATTATTTGGAATTCCTGGACTTTTATTGAATTTAGGTACTGCTGTTCATGTTACTGGCGCAGCGCTTATCGTCCTTATAATCGGGGTGATCAGTGCAAGGTCAATCCAGATGAAACCTACAGGTATGCAAAATATTTTTGAGTGGTTAATTGATTTCGTAAAAGGAATCATTAACAGCACAATGGACTGGAAAACAGGTGGTCGTTTTCTGGGGTTTGGGTTAACACTGTTCCTATACATCCTTGTCGCAAACCTAAGTAAGGTACCGTTTACGATTGTAGCGGGAAAAGAACATACCTATTGGTGGAACGCGGCTACAGCAGACCCACTTATTACGCTAACTTTAGCTGCAATGGTCATTATCTTAACAAATTATTATGGTATAAAAATGAAAGGTTTTGGGGGATATACAAAAGGTTTCTTCCAGCCTGTCGCATTTTTATTCCCATTAAAAGTCATTGAGGAGTTTGCGAACACCTTAACACTTGGAATGCGTCTATTTGGTAATATTTACGCAAAAGGGATTTTAATGGGATTGTTAGTTGGTTTAGGTGTCAGTGGTTGGTTTGGTTTCTTTGCTGCCATCATACCAACAATGGCATGGATGGCCTTCAGTATCTTTATCGGGGCGATTCAAGCATTCATTTTCTTAATGCTAACAATGGTATATATGGCACACAAAGTTAGTGAAGATCACTAATTTACTTACAAGAGTTTAGTTGTTGTTAATTTGCTCTAATATTTCATTTATCAGAGCTTAAGTTATAAAAAATCTATTACATATTTTAAGGGAGGACTTTATCATGGCTTTAGGTAGTTTAGCAGCTGCAATTGCAGTAGGTCTAGCGGCACTTGGTGCAGCTATTGGTAACGCACTTATCGTAAAAAGTACTTTAGAGGGGATTGCACGTCAACCTGAATTAAAGAGTACATTACAAACAATTATGTTTATCGGGGTAGCCCTTGTTGAGGCATTACCGATCATCGCGGTCGTAATCGCATTCTTGGTCATGTAACGAGAGAAGGCGACGGTTTAGCATGTTATAATGGCGGAGTCCGTTCTATATGAACCTTCGCCATTCCTTTTGTATGACCACTGAAAGGAGTGAGATTTATGTTTGAAGAAATTTACTGGGGAAATGCATTGTACCAGTTATTCGTATTCGTCCTATTGTTGATTCTCCTTAAGAAATGGGCATGGGGTCCAATCATGAATATGATGAAAGACCGTGAAGAATACGTTGCAAATGAAATTGATACAGCTGAAAAGAATCGCAAAGAAGCTGAGAAATATTTAGAAGAACAGCGCGTGGAAGTGAAGAAAGCGCGTGAGGAAGCTCAATCAATTATTGAAAATGCGAAGAAGCTTAGTGATAAGCAAAGTGAGGACATCCTTGCTTCTGCGCGTCAAGAAGCGGATCGCATGAAAGAATCGGCACTTGCTGAAATTCAACGTGAAAAAGAGCAAGCTGTTAATTCATTACGTGACCAAGTGTCATCATTATCCGTTCTTATTGCTACAAAGGTAATTGAGAAAGAATTAAGTGAGAAAGATCAAGAAAAGCTGATTCAAGATTATCTTAAAGAGGTAGGCGAAGAGCTATGAGCAACCATGCGGTAGCGAATCGTTATGCTGTTGCTCTTTTTCAGTTAGCAAAAGAACGTGGTCAACTTGAACCAATCAGTGAAGAATTGCAACAAGTGAAGGAAGTTGTCGAGAGCACACCTGAACTTGAGCAGTTATTAGAACATCCAAAAGTTACGAGTCAAAAGAAGAAAAATTTGATTCAAGATACGCTTGCAAGTGGCTTAAGTGAAAGTGTCGTTAATACGTTACTACTACTAATCGAGCGAGGAAGAATTAATATTATTTTGCCGTTAATCGATAAGTACCAGCAGCTTGCTAATGATGAGCGTGGCATTGCAAACGCAACAATCTATTCGGTCAAACCGTTAACTGAAGAGGAGAAGAACCAATTTAGTCAAGGGTTTGCGAAGAAGATTGGTAAGAATACTTTATATGTTGAAAACATTATCGATCAAGATCTCATTGGTGGTGTTAAAATTCGCATCGGTGATCGTATTTTTGATGGTAGTGTGAAGCGTCAACTTGATCGCCTTGAGCGTCAATTGATTTCTGGGAAACGTTAGAAGATAGGGGTGAAGCAAAATGAGCATCAAACCAGATGAAATTAGTTCTCTTATAAAAAAACAGATTGAAAATTTCCAATCTGATGTTGAAGTAAATGATGTCGGTACGGTTATCCGTGTTGGTGACGGTATCGCACTTGCTCATGGCCTTGAGAATTGTATGGCTGGTGAGCTTCTTGAATTCTCGAACGGCGTTATGGGGATGGCTCAAAACTTAGAAGAAAACAACGTCGGTATCGTTATTTTAGGACCTTTTACCGATATCCGTGAAGGTGATGAGGTTAAACGTACAGGTCGTATCATGGAAGTTCCTGTCGGTGAGGAACTACTAGGCCGTGTTGTTAACCCATTAGGTCAACCGCTTGATGGACAAGGTCCAGTTGAAACGACAAAAACTCGCCCGATTGAAAGCCCAGCTCCAGGGGTAATGGATCGTAAATCGGTACACGAGCCACTTCAAACAGGGATTAAAGCGATCGATGCCCTTATCCCAATTGGACGTGGTCAGCGTGAGTTAATCATCGGTGACCGTCAAACAGGGAAAACAGCGATTGCGATTGATACTATCCTAAACCAAAAAGACGAAGATATGATTTGTATCTACGTTGCGATTGGACAAAAAGAATCAACGGTTGCAGGCGTTGTTGAAACCCTTCGTCAAAAAGGTGCATTAGATTACACGATCGTCGTATCTGCAAGTGCGGCACAACCAGCTCCACTACAATACTTAGCACCATATGCTGGGGTATCAATGGGTGAAGAGTTCATGTACAACGGTAAGCACGTTCTTGTGATCTATGATGACTTAACGAAACAGGCATCTGCGTATCGTGAACTTTCTCTATTATTACGTCGTCCTCCAGGACGTGAAGCCTATCCAGGGGATGTCTTCTTCTTACACTCTCGCTTATTAGAGCGTGCCGCAAAGTTAAGTGATGACAAAGGTGCAGGCTCACTAACAGCTCTTCCATTTATCGAAACACAAGCTGGTGACGTTTCTGCCTACATTCCTACAAACGTAATTTCGATTACGGATGGACAAATCTTCTTGCAATCTGATCTCTTCTTCTCAGGGGTTCGCCCAGCGGTTAACGCCGGTTTATCGGTATCCCGTGTTGGTGGTTCCGCACAGATCAAAGCGATGAAGAAAGTAGCAGGTACACTTCGTCTAGACCTTGCGTCTTTCCGTGAGTTAGAAGCATTTGCTCAGTTCGGTTCTGACCTTGATAAAGCGACACAAGCGAAGTTAAACCGTGGTGCACGTACGGTTGAAGTGTTAAAGCAAGGGCTTCATGAGCCGTTACCAGTTGAAAGACAGGTTGCAATCCTTTATGCACTAACAAAAGGATTCATCGATGACCTTCCGGTTGAAGATGTTTCTCGCTTTGAATCAGAGCTATTTACGTTCTTAGAACATAATAAGAAGGATCTTTTAGATCACATTCGCACAACTGGTAATCTTCCAGAAGATAGTGAGTTCAAAGCTGCTATCGAAGAAATGAAAAAAGGATTTAACGCTTCTAAGTAATGGAGAAGACCAGTTTAGCGAAAAGGTGGTGAAAAAAGAATGGCTTCTTTACGAGATATAAAAACGCGGATTAATTCGACAAAGAAGACGAAACAAATCACAAAAGCGATGCAAATGGTTTCAGCTGCAAAATTGAACCGTGCGCAAACCAATGCAGAATCGTTCGCTCCTTATACGGAAAAGATTCGCGAAGTGGTAGCGAGCATTGCTTCTGGAAACAGTGATGTTAGTCATCCAATGTTAGAAGAACGTCCGATTAAGAAGACGGGGTATATCGTAATCACATCTGATCGTGGCCTTGCGGGTGCTTATAACAGTAGTTTACTCCGTTCTGTGACGAATACAATTAATGAACGACATAAATCAAAAGATGAGTATGGAATCATTGTGATGGGTCGTGTTGGACGAGATTTCTTTAAGAAACGTGGTATGCCAATCATCCAAGAAATTGTTGGTTTATCAGATTCACCTGAGTTTAGTGATGTGAAAAGCATTGCAAGAACGACGGTTGAAATGTTTGCCGATGAGCTCTTTGATGAGTTGTATCTCTGCTATAACCATTTTGTCAGTCCGATCACACAAGAGGTGACAGAGACAAAGGTATTGCCACTGACAGACTTATCTTCTGACGAGGCTAGCCTTGACTATGAATATGAGCCTTCTGAAGAAGCAATTCTTGAACAATTATTGCCACAGTATGCAGAGAGCTTGATTTACGGTTCCCTACTTGATGCAAAAGCAAGTGAGTTTGGTGCACGTATGACAGCGATGAGTGCTGCTACTGATAATGCAACTGATTTAATTGATAGTTTAACACTTTCATACAACCGTGCTCGTCAAGCAGCGATTACCCAGGAAATTACCGAGATCGTCGGTGGGGCTGCTGCACTCGAATAGTAGATAAGGGTCGAAATGTAAGTTAGGAGGGAAAATGATGAATAAAGGACGCGTCACTCAAGTAATGGGTCCAGTTGTTGACGTAACATTCAACAGTGGTGAATTACCTGAGATCTATAACGCATTAACGATTTCACAAAAAACGGAATCGAGTAATGACGTTGATGTGAATGTAACATTAGAAGTTGCATTACACCTAGGAGATGACAGTGTACGTACCGTAGCGATGGGACCGACGGATGGTCTTGTACGTGGGGCAGAAGTCGTTGATACAGGAGCGCCAATCTCTGTACCAGTCGGCGATGTAACACTTGGTCGTGTATTTAACGTATTAGGTGAAACAATTGATTTAAATGACGAGATTCCAGCAGAAGAGACTCGTAATCCAATTCACCGTGAAGCTCCGAAATATGAAGAGCTTTCAACGCAAAAAGAAATTTTAGAAACAGGGATCAAGGTAGTAGACTTACTTGCTCCTTACATTAAGGGTGGTAAGATCGGTCTCTTCGGAGGTGCCGGTGTAGGTAAGACGGTTCTTATCCAGGAATTAATCAATAACATCGCCCAAGAGCATGGTGGTATTTCTGTATTCGCTGGCGTTGGTGAACGTACACGTGAAGGAAATGACCTTTACTTTGAAATGAGCGATTCTGGTGTTATTAAGAAAACAGCGATGGTGTTCGGTCAGATGAACGAACCGCCTGGAGCACGTATGCGTGTAGCGCTTGCTGGGTTAACAATGGCAGAGCACTTCCGTGATCAAGAAGGTGCGGACGTACTTCTCTTTATCGATAACATCTACCGCTTTACACAAGCAGGTTCTGAGGTGTCAGCCCTACTTGGACGTATGCCATCAGCGGTTGGTTATCAGCCAACGTTAGCATCAGAAATGGGTCAATTGCAAGAGCGTATCACATCGACAAAAACAGGTTCTGTAACATCAATTCAAGCGATTTACGTACCTGCCGATGACTACACTGACCCGGCACCAGCGACAGCGTTCGCTCACTTAGATGCAACAACAAACTTAGAGCGAAAGCTTTCTGAGATGGGTATCTATCCAGCGGTGGATCCACTTGCGTCTACGTCTCGTGCACTTGAGCCAGATGTTGTTGGTGGAGAGCACTATGAAGTTGCTCGTCAAGTGCAGCAAACACTACAAAAGTACAATGAGTTACAAGATATTATTGCAATTCTAGGTATGGACGAGTTATCTGAGGATGATAAGCTTGTCGTACACCGTGCTCGTCGTATTCAGTTCTTCTTATCACAAAACTTCCACGTTGCTGAGCAGTTTACTGGACAACCTGGTTCATATGTACCGGTTAAAGAAACAATCAAAGGATTCAAAGAAATTCTTGATGGTAAACATGATGACATCCCTGAGGATGCATTCCGCTTAGTTGGACGTATCGAAGAAGTTGTTGAAAAAGCTAAGGAAATGGCATAAGAAGGTGAAAAGCGAATGAGCCCGACATCATCCGCAGGTCGTTTGAGCTTCAGACAAAAAAGCGAGAAGCTTTTGCCGGAAGAAGTGAAACGACCCAAGGATTAGGCTCATGCAGCGCATAAGTACCCGAGTTGCTGTTAAGGAGGGTTTTACATGGCGACAATGAATGTCAATGTTGTAACCCCTGATGGCAAAGTGTTTGAGGGAGATGTGGAGATGGTAAGTGCAAGAGCTCAAAGTGGTGAGCTAGGTATTTTACCGCGACATATTCCTATGGTGGCTCCACTAACAATTGGTGCTGTTCGATTAAAAGACGGCTCCAATATACAACTCGTTGCTGTAAATGGTGGCTTCATTGAGGTACGCCCTGATCAAGTAACGATATTAGCGGAATCTGCTGAATTGCCATCAGATATTGATGTCGCTCGTGCGCGTGCTGCAAAAGAACGTGCCGAACGTCGCTTACAACAAGCAAAGCAAGATGAAATTGATTACAAACGTGCAGAGCTGGCTTTAAAACGAGCAATTAACCGTTTAGAAGTCTCAAAGTAAACTCGTTTGCTTATCAGATATGAAAAAAGCGTGTAAGGGTTGATGCCCTTAGGCGCTTTTTTTGTGTCTTGTCGCAGGGAAGCAGTTGGGGGAAAAACATGTAAAATAAAAATCGCCAATAAACTTTTCTACTAAAATAGTTTTCAAACCTAATCATTAACAGAATGACCTGGAATCGTACGAATGATTAACAAACGCTTTTCATAGAATAATAATAAAAACATACTATGATAATCTAAAAAACAGCTGAGAATTCTTCACGAAATTGTAAGATGTGAGTTATTTCATAGCGAAGTAAAAACCTTCCTGATTTAATAGAGAGGGGTAATCATTGGCGCTTCATTGCGGAGTTCAATAGATGGGTAAGGAATTAATATAGTCTAATAACGAGAGGGTCTGTTAGGTTGCTCGAATTTTGTCGGATAATTTTTTAACAATTTTGTGACGGTCGACACCAAATATTGGAGATGCTATAATGATTACGGTTACAAAATATTAAACTAGTAATTGGATGGATTGGAGGGAGAGCCATGGATCAACTGTATCATCTGTATCAAAATAACTATTTGGTTGTTGCAGTTTTTGTCTTATTAGGGATCCTATTACCGGTCGTTGCGTTAACTGCAGGGAGATTGTTACGTCCGAATAAGCCTGAAAAAGAGAAACAAACCACGTATGAGAGTGGGATTGAGCCGGTTGGTGGAAGCTGGGTTCAATTTAATGTGCGCTATTATATGTTTGCGCTATTGTTTGTCTTATTTGATGTTGAGGTCGTATTTTTATATCCATGGGCAGTTGCTTATGATTCGTTAGGGATCTTTGCTCTCATTGAAATGGTCATCTTTATGATTATGCTAATCATAGGTTTACTCTATGCTTGGAAGAAGAAGGTGTTAACATGGGTTTAAATTTAGATGCAATTACGAAAGAAGAGAGAGAAGAGTTAGAACGCAATGTCTTTTTTACAACACTAGAGCAAATTAAGGCTTGGGCGCGCAGCCATTCGGTATGGCCGATGACGTTTGGTCTTGCTTGTTGTGCCATCGAAATGATGGGTACGGGTGCAGCGCACTATGACCAGGATCGTTTCGGTGTTCTATTTCGAAATTCTCCACGACAATCTGACTGTATGATCGTCTCTGGTACGGTGACAAAGAAAATGGCACCGATTGTAAAGCGTCTCTATGACCAAATGCCAGAGCCGAAATGGGTGATTGCCATGGGTTCATGTGCAACAGCTGGGGGTCCATATGTTAAGTCGTATGCCGTTGTAAAAGGGGTCGATCAAATCGTTCCTGTTGACGTATATATCCCAGGGTGCCCTCCAAATCCAGCTGCACTAATTTACGGAATAAATAAACTACAGAAAAAAATTCGTTACGAAGCTAAGACTGGGAAGCGGGTGACGAGTCAATGAGTGATGAGAAAGCAAAAGCCGCAGCCGCAAAGGCCAAAGCTGAAGCGTTAAAGAAGATGAAAGAGAAAGAAGCCTCACAGGCAAGTGACGAAAAGGAAGCGATTTCAAGTAATGGTGAGGAAAAGCAACCAGCTGCTGATGAGAAAGCAAAAGCCGCAGCGGCAGCGAAGGCTAAGGCAGCTGCAGCCGCAAAAGCGAAAGCAGCGGCACAAGCAAAGGAATCAGGAGATTCTGAATCAAGTGGAAGCGATGAGAAAGCAAAAGCCGCAGCGGCAGCGAAGGCTAAGGCAGCTGCAGCTGCAAAAGCGAAAGCGGCGGCACAAGCAAAGGAATCAGGGGATTCTGAATCAAGTGGAAGCGACGAGAAAGCAAAAGCCGCAGCGGCAGCAAAGGCGAAGGCGGCCGCAGCCGCAAAAGCGAAAGCGGCGGCACAAGCGAAGGGATCAGGAGACTCTGAATCAAGTGGAAGTGATGAGAAAGCGAAAGCCGCAGCGGCAGCAAAGGCGAAGGCAGCCGCTGCTGCGAAAGCTAAGGCTGGTGGAGCAGCTGGAGCGAGTGATGATGAGAAGGCGAAAGCAAAAGCCGCCGCTGTAGCAAAAGCCAAAGCAGCAGCAGCCGCAAAAGCGAAAGCAGGTGGAGCTGGGGCTGGTGATGATGAGAAGGCGAAAGCAAAAGCTGCCGCTGTAGCAAAAGCCAAGGCAGCCGCAGCCGCGAAGGCGAAAGCTGGGTCTGCAGGTGAGGCTGAAGCTGAGGAAGTAGAAGAGCCGTCTGTTAATCAGCCGTTACTAGATAACTACCTAAAAGTGATTAAGAAGAACCTTGGTGACGATGTGCTAGAGGATGCTTATATTAATACATTGGCTAAAGATGTTCCGACACTGATCGTCAAACCTGAGATGTATAAAAAGCTCGCTGAGTTTTTAAAACATAATGAACAATTAGCCTTTGATTACTTATCGAACCTTCATGGTGTCGACTATGAAACACATATGGAAATCTATAATCACTTATTCTCGTTTAAGCATAAGCACCCACTTGCACTAAAAGTGAAACTAGATCGTGACGAGCCAAAAATTGATTCACTAACACCAGTTTGGGAAGGTGCGAATTGGCCAGAGCGAGAAACCTATGATCTATTAGGTATTCACTTTGAAGGTCATCCGAACTTAACGAGAATTATGATGCCAGATGATTGGGTAGGTTACCCGTTACGTAAAGACTATGAGCCCCACGATGAGGAGGTGTAAGAAATGATTCGTACTGAGGAAATGTTACTTAATGTCGGTCCACAACACCCGAGTACACATGGAGTGTTTCGGTTAGTTGTAAAAATAGACGGTGAGATCATCAAGGAAGCAACACCTGTGATCGGGTATCTCCATCGCGGTACAGAGAAGCTAGCAGAAAACTTGCAATACACGCAAATAATCCCTTACACAGACCGAATGGACTATTTATCGGCGATGACAAATAACTATGTAATCTGCCATGCAGTTGAAACGATGATGGAGCTTGAGATCCCTGAACGCGCTGAATACTTACGTGTAATCGTAATGGAGCTAGGGAGAATTGCTAGTCACCTTGTATGGTTTGGTACATATTTACTAGACATCGGTGCGATGAGTCCATTTTTATATGCCTTCCGCGAACGTGAAATGATTATTAACCTACTAAATGAAATTTCAGGTGGTCGACTAACGTTTAACTATATGCGTGTTGGTGGTGTGAAATGGGATGCACCTGATGGATGGATTGAAAAAGTACGTGATCTCCTTCCTTACTTACGAAAAGAGTTGGCAGGATATCATGATCTTGTCACTGGTAATGAAATCTTTATGCAACGAGTGAAAGGGATTGGCAAATATACGAAAGAAGATGCCCTTAATTACTCGCTGAGTGGCGCGAACTTGCGTTGTACCGGCGTTGATTGGGACTTGCGTAGAGATGAACCATATTCGATTTATGATCGCTTTGAGTTTGATGTGCCTGTTCGTGAAGATGGTGACGCATGGGCGAAGTACCACTGTCGTATGGAAGAGATTGAACAATCGATTCGTATCTTAGAACAAGCGGTTGAGCAATTCCCAAGTGAAGGAAAGATTATGGCAAAAACACCGCGAATTATTAAAGCACCAAAAGGAGAGACATTCGTTCGAATTGAATCCCCACGAGGTGAAATCGGCTGTTATATTGCAAGTGATGGGAAGAAGGAGCCATACCGTCTGAAATTTAGACGACCATCCTTTTATAACCTACAAATTTTACCGAAGCTTTTAGAAGGTGAGCCGATTGCGAACTTAATTACGATTCTCGGTGGCATTGATATTGTTCTCGGGGAGGTAGATGGCTGATGATGAACGATCTCCTAACTTCAGCACCCAGTTGGCTAAACTTTGGGATTTATTTCATGATTGCTGCAGCACTTCTCGGTGTCGTTTTAGGCTTTGTTACGTTCGGCGTCTTATCAGAGCGTAAAGTTCTCGGGTTTATGCAGCTTCGTGTCGGTCCAAACCGACTCGGTGGTCCATGGGGGCTTTTGCAGACGGTAGCCGACGTCTTGAAGCTATTGCTTAAAGAGGATGTTATCCCGAAGAAAGCAGATAAACCGTTGTTTATCTTGGCGCCAGTGATCGCCTTTGTTCCAGCCTTTGTGATTCTAGCGGTCATTCCATTTTCGGAAAATCTTTATTTTACGGATATGGGTGTAGGATTACTGTTTTACATCGCGATTTCTGGGATCACAACGATGGGCGTTGTTGCTGGGTCTTGGGCGTCCAATAACAAATATGCACTGATCGGTGGCATGCGTGCGGCAGCGCAAATGATTTCCTATGAGGTACCACTTGTGCTATCGGTTGTCGGTGTTGTCTTACTTACGGGAAGCCTGAACTTAATCACGATTGTTGAAGCGCAGACAGCTATTTGGTTTATCGTTCCGCAAATTCTCGGTTTTCTTGTGTTTTTAATTGCCTCGATTGCTGAACTGAACCGTGTACCATTTGACTTGCCAGAAGGGGAGTCTGAAATTGTTGCCGGGTATCATGTCGAATATTCTGGTTTCCGTTACGCCTTTTTCATGCTCGCTGAATATGTTTACATGTTCGCGATGGCATCATTAACGACAGTATTATTCCTCGGTGGATGGCAACCGTTATTCGGGCTAGGTTTTATCCCAGGCATTGTCTGGTTTGCATTAAAGTTCTCGGTTGTTTTTTACTTTATGGTTTGGCTTCGTGGGACGATGCCGCGTTTGCCTGCTGATAAGCTAATGGGATTTGCCTGGAAGGTGCTACTACCAATTGCAATCATCAACATTATCCTAACCGCGTTAGTGAAGGAGTTTATTTTATAAAAAGGCCATGAACTAGAAAAAGGGGTGAGAAATCATGTTTGGTAAAGGTCTAGTAAAAGGGTTAAAGTACACGTTAAGTAATTTACGGAAACAAAATGTAACGACAAGATATCCTGACGAACCGTTGGAGATGCCGGACCGTTTCCGTGGAATTCAAAAATTTTACCCCGAAAAATGTATCGTTTGTAACCAGTGTGCGATGATCTGCCCGACGGACTGCATCCAGTTGACTGGGAAAAAGCATCCAGACCCGAACAAAAAAGGGAAAATCATCGACACGTATGATATTAATTTTGAAATCTGTATCCTTTGTGACCTATGTACGGAAGTTTGTCCAACGGAAGCGATTGTCATGACGAATAACTTTGAATTAGCAGAATACAGCCGTGATGAGCTTTTTAAAAACCTAGAATGGCTTGATGAAAATGACACAAGCGTGAGGGAGGAGAATAAGGCATGAATGGAGAGTTTCTTGCATTCTTTGTATTCGCCCTCATCGCCATTAGTGGTGGCGTCTTAATGATTAACTTACGGAAGGTTGTTCACATCATTTTCGTATTGATGTTTACGTTTTTGAGTATTGCCGGCCTATACGTCTTGCTTTCAGCGGAGTTTATTGCTTTCGTGCAAGTGTTAATCTACTCGGGCGCAATTACGATCATGATGTTATTTGGAATTATGCTGACAAAGCATGATGATAAAGCGATGATGAGTGTAGGATTTTGGCGCTCACTTGCAGCTCTTGTCGGCATTGTTGCCTTCTTTGTGATTATCTTTATCGGGATTAATGACTTATCACTTGGTGAGCAAGCAACGACATTGCATGAAAATAACGTCGAGCAAATTGGGATTGCGATCTTTTCAAAATTTGTCATCCCATTTGAAACGGTTGGTGTCATCTTACTCGTCGTACTTGTTGGTGCGATTGCGTTAGCGAAGAAAGATGAGCCGGATGAGGAGGCGAGCAAATATGAGTAGTATCCCATTGTCGGTCTATCTCGTTATCGCGTTGCTACTCTTTTGTATCGGTATGTTCGGTGTCTTAACGAAACGAAATGCCGTGATTGTACTGATTTCAGTTGAATTAATGTTAAATGCAGTCAATATTAACCTCGTAGCGTTTTCATTGCACGGGGTAAATCCGGGAATTACTGGTCAAGTTTTTGCTTTATTTATCATTGCAATTGCAGCCGCTGAGGCTGCCATTGGTCTAGCCATCCTGATCGCATTGTATCGTAACCGTAAAACAGTCAACGTTGATCAGATGGACTTGATGAAGCGATAGAAAGGGGAGTGTGAAGATTATGATGGAGAATGCATGGCTCATCCCGCTTTTACCGCTCCTATCCTTTGTCATCCTCGTCCTCTTTGGTCGCAGGTTGAAGGAAAATGGCGCTTATATCGGAATGGCGTTATCGTTTGTTTCACTGTTATTAGCTATTTTCGTGTTAATGGAACGGTTGACGCAGCCAACATATTTAGTACAGTTTGACTGGTTAACGATTGGTGATCGCGTCCTGACGATGGGCTTTGAAGTTAACCAACTTAATGCGCTCATGCTCGTGATCGTGACGCTTGTTAGTTTTTTAGTACATATGTATTCAAAAGGCTATATGTCAGCAGCAGATACTGAGCGTGTACCAGTGTTTTACTCGTATTTAGGCTTATTTACTTTTTCAATGCTAGGATTAGTGCTTTCCCCGAACTTGTTACAGTTATATATCTTCTGGGAGCTCGTTGGGGTTTGTTCATTCTTACTCGTTGGTTTCTATTATTTCAAAAAAGAAGCACGAGCAGCAGCAAGAAAAGCCTTTATTGTTACACGGATCGGTGATGTCGGTCTGTTTATCGGGATGATTTTATTGTTCTGGCAAGTCGGAAGCTTTGAGTTTCAAGCGATCTTTGAAGCCGTCGAAGCAAATGCATTAACAGAAGGTATGATTACCTTAACGGCCATACTCATTTTCGTCGGGGCAATCGGGAAGTCAGGTCAGTTCCCACTACATACATGGTTACCTGACGCGATGGAAGGTCCAACACCTGTTTCAGCGTTAATTCACGCGGCGACGATGGTTGCAGCCGGTGTCTACCTCGTTGCGACGATGTTCCCGTTATTTATCGCTTCACAAGCAGCAATGACAACAGTTGCAGTTATTGGTGGGGTGACGGCGATTTTTGCGGCAACGATTGCGTTAACGCAAAATGATATTAAACGAGTGCTCGCTTATTCAACCGTCAGTCAACTCGGCTACATGATGCTTGCGCTCGGTTCAGCAGGTTATGTGGCAGCGACGTTCCACTTAATGACACATGCGTTTTTCAAGGCGTTGTTGTTCCTCGCTGCAGGTAGTGTCATCCATGCGGTTCATACGCAAAACATTAAGGAAATGGGTGGCCTTTGGAAAAAGATGAAAGTGACTGGACCTGTGTTTTTAATTGGCTGTTTAGCGATTGCAGGGTTCCCACTTTTCTCAGGGTTCTTTAGTAAGGAAGAAATTTTACTAACGGCGTTTGCTGATGGTCGTTACATCATTTTTGCATTGGCGTTAGTGACAGCACTATTAACAGCGATTTATATGTTCCGCTTATTCTTTATGGTGTTTGCTGGAAAGGCTCGTACGGAGCAAAAAGGTGTTCATGAATCACCTGGCATCATGACGATTCCAATGATCGTTCTAGCGGTGCTTGCGGTTATCTCTGGTTTCGTTCACACGCATTGGTTCGGAACGTTCTTAGGGGATTGGCTCGCGGATAGTCCGTGGAACCTTGGTCATACGTATGTCAGTGACCCAGGTTGGATTATGCCTGTGGCTGTGATCGTTTCACTCGCAGGTATCTATGTCGCATGGCTCATCTACGGAAAAGGTGGAACAGGAGAGTCAATGGCAACTTCGTTTAACGGTGTCTATACATTGCTGTTCAACAAGTATTACATCGACGAAGCGTATGATCGTACGTTTGTGCGAGGGACGTTTGTATTAAGTTACTTGTTCTATTATATTGAAAAATATTTAATTGAAGGTCTTGTTCAAGGAACGGTTAACGTCACGAATGGACTTGGTCGAATCGGTGCACGGATGCAAAATGGTCAACTACAAACGTATGCAACAGTCGCCTTCGTTGGTCTTGTTGCAATCATCGTTGTCTTGACGGTTACAGGGGGGTATTTCGGATGACAGAATCATACTTACTATCACTACTCATCTTCTCCCCGCTTCTCGGGATTTTGATTCTTTTATTCATACCGAAGAATCAAGAAAAAATGATTAAACTGATCGGCTTTTTAGCAACGGTCTTACCACTTGCGCTCGCATTCATGGCGTACAGTGCTTTTGATAAAACAGCGAGTGGCTATCAATTTGTTGAGTCAAAGGAATGGATTAATTTTAGTAATGGTACGATGCAAGCGTTTGGCATCGACATGGCGATCAACTATGAGCTTGGCCTCAATGGGCTTGGCATGGTCTTGATTTTACTAACAGCTGTTGTGGCAAGTTTAGCAGCGATTGCTTCGATCCACATTAAACGTGAGTGGAAAGGCTACTTCATGCTGTTCTTGCTGCTTGAAATTGGGATGCTCGGTGTATTCGCCGCGCAAAACTTGTTCCTATTTTTCTTATTCTTTGAGATTACATTAATTCCGATGTACTTCTTGATCGGAAAATGGGGCTATATCGATCGTGAGAAAGCAGCGAATAGCTTTTTAATCTATAACGGTCTCGGTTCAGCGGTGATGCTGATAGCGTTTGTCGCACTATTCGTTCGCACAGGGACAATGAACATTGAAGAAATAACAATGATGATGCAAGCGCTTGGACCAGAGGCGAACAACTTTAAATGGGGCGTTCTCGTTGCCTTATTAATTGCCTTTGGTGTGAAGCTGCCAATCTTCCCATTACATAGTTGGATGCTGCGCGTTCACGTTCAAGCACCACCAGCGATTGTAATGATTCACTCAGGGATTTTACTTAAAATTGGTGCTTACGGGTTAATTCGCTTCGGGCTAGGCTTTTTCCCAGAGCAAATCACACAGATTGCGATGCTCATTGCCATATTAGGGGTTATTAACCTCCTTTACGGTGCTTATCTAGCGTTGATTCAAACGGATTTAAAAATGGTTATGGCCTACTCAAGTATTTCTCATATGGGGATTGTCTTGATCGGGATTGCTGCTCTTAATGAAGCAGGGATTCAAGGGGCTGTCTTCCAAGTTGTTTCACACGGGTTGATTTCTGCGTTATTGTTCTTCTTAATTGGTGTTTATTATGAACGAACAAAAACATCAGAGATTCCGAAACTTGGCGGTCTCGCGCGCTCGATGCCAATCGCTTCTGGATTTTTACTTGTCGGTGCCCTAGCATCATTAGGGTTGCCAGGAATGAGTGGATTTATAAGTGAATTTCTAGCATTCCTTGGTTTATTTAGAGAGATGCCAATTGTTGCGGCTGTCGGGGCATTAGGGATCATTTTAACAGCGATCTATTTATTAAAAGCCGTGCTCAATGTGACGTATGGACCAACACCGGACAAATGGCATAAGTTAGAGGACATTCGACCACTTGAACTCGTTCCAGTACTCGTTCTTGTTGGGTTTATCGTTTTAATCGGGGTATATCCGAGCATTTTAGCTGAACCATTGCAAGTGACACTGCAACTGATTTTGCAAGGGATAGGGGGGTAAACACAGATGGATTTAGAAACGTTACTAAGTTACCCATGGTCGATCATGGCACCGGAATTTACGATACTGATTGTGGCCACTCTCTTATCACTGTTTGATTTATTTATGAAAGATAAAGCGGATCGAAAGTATCTTGCATGGTTTGCCATTGCTGGGGTGATCGTCGCGTTGGTGTTCACGTGGCGCCAGCTCGGCTCACCGGTGCAAATGATCTTATATGACACATACCGACTCGATTCATTTGCAATTGCCTTTAAGTTGATTTTACTCGTTGGTACGCTATTCGTATTATTGATGGCGATTGATTACGACAAAAAAGGAATCACATACCGCGGCGAGTTTTTCTACTTATTATTAACGGCATTGCTAGGTGGTATGATTATGACTTCAAGTGCTGATATGATTACATTGTTTGTCGGGCTTGAGTTATTATCACTTTCTTCTTATATTATGGCGGGGCTGCGTAAGAACAACCTGCAATCAAATGAAGCTGCCTTCAAATATGTGATCAACGGTGGAGTAGCATCAGCGATTACACTATTTGGGATGAGTTATGTGTACGGGTTAACCGGCCATACAAACTTGTTTGAAATTAGTGCAGTAATGCAAGATCCAGTGATCATGCAAAATAGCTTTTTAATTTTATTCTCGTTTTTCTTAATCTTTGTTGGGCTTGCCTTTAAAATTGCCAGTGCCCCGTTCCATATGTGGTCGCCGGACGTCTACCAAGGCTCTCCAACACCAGTAACTGCGTTTTTAAGTGTCGTTTCAAAAACAGCTGGCTTTGCGTTAATTTTACGTTTCCTATTAGTGGTGTTTATCGCCGCACCAGGGACGTCACCTGAGGAGCCACTGTTAGTAAATACACAAATTTATATTGCTGTTCTTGCTGGATTAACGATGATTATCGGTAACGTGGTGGCACTACGCCAAGACAATATTAAACGCTTGTTTGCGTATTCAAGTGTGGCACAAGCGGGTTACATTCTCGTACCATTTGTGACGTTATCAGTGATGATGTTTGAAAATACGTGGTTCTACTTGCTTGCGTATTTATTTATGAACCTCGGTGCGTTTGCTGTGATTCAATTAGTGATGACGCAAACGGGTTCTGAAAAGATCAGTGCGTTTGCGGGTCTTTACAAACGTTCACCAGGTCTTGCTGTGATCATGGCGGTCTACTTAATTTCACTTGCGGGGATTCCAATCTCTGCCGGGTTTGTCGGGAAGTTCTACATTTTCCTAGGTGCGTTAAGCACGGAGCATTATGTATTAGCTTCTGTGATGATCGCAACATCGGTGATTTCGTATTTCTACTATTTCAAAATCATGGGGCAAATGTTCTTCCGACCAGCTGAGAGTACTGAACCCATCCGCGTTCCTGTCAATATCCTAGTCGTTTTAGTGGTTGCTGCGATTGGAACGGTGGGATTAGGGCTATTCCCAAGCGTTGCGATTGATTTCTTTAACGAGTACTTTGAATTTGCACAAATCTTTCAGCGCTAATTGTTAGAAGGAAATTTCAGGAGTAAATCGTCTGAAAATAGGGAAGGGTGTTCCGTGCACCCTTCTTTTTTTGATGCTAATGTGAGGTGCCTGGCACCCATTTTTGGGTGCCAGGCACCATTGTTGAGTCGCTTGACCCTAACGTGGAAGCAATAGCTGGTGCTTGTGCAAGCCAAGACCAGGCTTACCCGCACTCATCTATTGTTCCCCTACGTCGACTACCGTCTCCGCAAACAGCTACGCGGTTTTGGGTCTCGCTATTGGAGGTTTATTCTTTCTTTTTTAGGTTGGTTATGAATATTGGTTAGCTAAATGCTTAACTTTCTTGCATAGGATAATATAAAGAGTGGGCACATGCCGAATAAGTAAATCTACCCGTCGTTCGTGGTCACTTAAAAAAGAGAGGTTAATCTTGATATAGTGAGACCCCATACGGTGATAACCGTGTGCGGCGACATAGTCGACGTAGTGGGTGCAATAGAAGTTCGTTGAAAGCTTGTTTTTTGCTTTCAAAAGAACTGATCATTGTAACCACGACAAGGGTCGAGCGGCTCAACTCACCAGGGTGCCAGGCACCTAGGTCTAGGCACCTAGGTCTTAGGTCATAGAGCGTGCGCATATAAAATAGGCTATGCACTTAAATGTTTGTGGTTTGTGAAAAGGTACACAAAACTTTGTCAGAATAAAGGATATTTCCTTGGAAATGTAGATATTTATATAAAAATAAGGTATTATTTTATTTGGATTGTTTTAAGGGAGAATGGGAAAAATGCCCCTTTTCACCCGCAAACATTTCCTTGTATAGTTAATAAGGCAAAATAAGAAAGAGTGCTTTAAAAATGAAGGAGTTTTAACATGGTCGAAAGCTTTGGACAACAGGCGCTAGTACATATTTTTGTGAACTTAGTGTTCCTAGTCATTACATGGTGGGCGTTGACATCGTTTAAATTTGATTTGTTTGTCAAAGACCCCGATGGACCCAAAGCAAAAGCGTTAGTGATTTTACTAACGATTGCAATTGCACACCTTGTAAGCAGCTTCTTTCTTGATTATCTTAACTGGTCAACGATGCTTCGTTATTTATTCTAGGAAAAAATGAACATAAGGCGTGGTTAGAAGAGAACATTGTCGATTGCTGACTACAACTTCCATGTATGCATACCCTCTCTCTGGAAAAAATGTTACTAAGATTTAAAGCACGGAGAGGGGAATTGGAAATGAGGAGTAAGCTGGTACTGTTAGTTCTTTTCTTTGCACTACTGACAAGTCTTTATTCATTTGGGGAAGCGAAGCAAACAAGTTCAGAACTAGAACAAATTGTTGCAATCATGGATGAGCATGAGATCGAAATGTCTAGTTGGCAGCTCTACACAAGAGGTGTCACCGCGACTGTAACGGATTTCGATGACTACAAACAGCAACTAGAGCGTTTGACTAGTAAAGCAGAGGGATTTGATCTGCAAACAGATATGCGAACTCAAAAAGACGAGCATTGGAAAGTAACAGCTGTGTATGAACATGAGCACACAGACATAAAGGAAAAATTAACT
This sequence comes from Desertibacillus haloalkaliphilus, assembly GCF_019039105.1. Lineage (NCBI taxonomy): Bacteria > Bacillati > Bacillota > Bacilli > Caryophanales > Bacillaceae > Desertibacillus > Desertibacillus haloalkaliphilus. The sequence goes on from NZ_JAHPIV010000003.1 coordinate 169,472, forward strand.
GTACTTGCTTATCCGCAACGAGATGAGTATGCTGCGTACGTGATTCATGAAGTCACTGGTTCCAGCTGGGATAATCAGCGTGATGATGACGAAATTGATGTCCTCAACCGCGTTGACCGCTTGTTTCCTACTGAGAGTGAAACGTTTGTTACCGTTAGGGGAGCAATGGCTGAACCGCAGGCCAACTTGGCTGATGACGCACATGCTCTCATTGAACGTTTTCAAGCTGAAAACGTTGAAGAATTAATAGAGGAAACGTTTGTCTCCGTATCTGCATATCATAATGAGTGGGAAGCCTTTATTGATTCTAGAGGAAATAAAATCAATTTACAAGTAGCTTTAAGACAAAGCTCTGACGTAGGCGATGGCGGAACAATCGTTACAATTGGAACGCCAATAATTACGACTGAATATTAATATAGAAGAGCTGAAGTTGTTGAATAACTAGACGCGGAGGGGAATACGTTGGAAAAAATAATTGTCCGAGGTGGCAGGCGACTACAGGGGTCGGTCAAAGTAGAAGGAGCGAAGAACGCTGTATTGCCTGTCATCGCTGCATCACTGTTAGCAAGCAAAGGTACGAGTACGATCTTAGATGTGCCGTCGTTGGCTGATGTATATACGATGAGAGAAGTTCTACGGAATTTAAATATTGATGTTTCATATGAAGGTAACGAATTTAAAGTCAATGCCGAAAAAGCATTAAAAACAGAGGCGCCATTTGAATACGTTCGAAAAATGAGAGCATCCTTCTTGGTGATGGGCCCACTACTAGCACGTGTTGGGCACGCACGAATTGCTTTACCTGGTGGATGTGCAATTGGTTCAAGACCAATTGATCAGCATTTAAAAGGGTTCGAAGCGATGGGTGCGACCGTTGAGATCGGCAGTGGATTTATTGAAGCGAAGATTGACGGACGATTACAAGGTGCACGGATTTATCTTGATTTCCCAAGCGTAGGTGCGACTGAGAATATTATGATGGCTGCGGCAATGGCAGAAGGAACAACAGTGATTGAAAACGTTGCTGAAGAGCCAGAAATCGTATGCTTAGCAAACTATCTGAATGCAATGGGGGCAAAAGTCCGCGGCGCAGGAACAGGTACGATTCGCATTGATGGTGTCGATGAGCTTGTAGGTGCCACGCATACGGTAATTCCTGACCGAATTGAAGCTGGAACATTTATGGTCGCAGCTGCAATTACAAAAGGAGATATCTTTGTTGAAGGTGCACTATCTGAGCATTTACGTCCGCTCATTGCAAAAATGGAAGAGATGGGCGTTGGGATCTATGAAAAGGAAAACGGAATTCGCGTCATTGGACCGGAAAAGTTAAAAGCGGCTGATATTAAGACGATGCCACATCCAGGTTTCCCAACCGATATGCAATCACAAATGATGGCCTTACTGCTTCAAGCAGAGGGAACGAGCGTGATTACAGAGACGGTCTTTGAAAACCGTTTTATGCATGTCGAAGAATTTCGCCGTATGAACGGCAACATTAAAATTGAAGGTCGTTCAGCGATCATTTCCGGACCAGCAAAGCTGCAAGGTGCAGAAGTATCAGCGACAGACCTACGTGCAGGCGCTGCCTTAATTTTAGCAGGACTCGTTTCTGAAGGTGTGACACGTGTTGTTGAGTTAAAACACATCGACCGTGGCTATGTGGACCTTGAAGCGAAACTCCAAGCCCTAGGTGCTGATATTGAGCGAATCGAAGAAGTTGAGCCAGCAGAGCTCGAAAACCAAGATGTACCCGCACCATTAAAACTAAATGAAAACGTCGTTTAAAAAAAGTCCTTACTCTGTAAGGACTTTTTTTATAGGGGTCTGACCCCGCAAAAAGACATTCAACCGCACTTTTTCCACTGCAGGTGCACAAATAGCCCCAATTTAAGGGTGAATCTAACAAAGTGCACAAAATGTATAGTGGGGGTCTGACCCCCCAAAAAAAAGTTCTACTTCTCGTCCAAGCTGCATATAATCTTTTGAAGAAGATAAATTGCAGAATTGGGGGCTTTGTCGTGAAACGATTTTTAGTTATTGGAATTATTCTTTGTAGTATTATTCTCATTCTTCCAACATTGCTCGTGCTCTCATTTTCTAACGATACGGCAACGGAGGGACCGCGGGCCGTACATACAACGACAGACCCGCAGCAAATGACACCGGCAGATGATAGTGGCATTTCAGTCCCGGTCTACCGCACGCAGAACGAAGAGGTTGAGCGTGTTTCACTCGATGATTATGTGATCGGTGTTGTTGCCTCAGAAATGCCGGCAGAATTTGAAATCGAGGCGCTGAAAGCACAAGCGTTAGCAGCAAGAACCTACATTATTAAATATATGCTCGATCCTGGTGACATTAATGTTCCTGAAGGGGCGATTGTCACTGATACGGTCGATCATCAAGTGTATAAAAACCATCAAGAATTGCAACAGCTGTGGGGTCATGATTATGATTGGAAGATTGCCCGCATTCAACAAGCCGTCTACGCGACTCAAGGGGAAATTTTAACGTACAACGGTGAGCCGATTACCGCAGCCTTCTTCTCGACGAGTAATGGCTATACCGAAAACTCAGAGGATTATTGGCCAAACTCATTTCCGTATTTACGAAGTGTCGAAAGTCCGTGGGATCATGCTTCACCAAGGTTTATTAGTGAAACGAAGATCCCTGTATCAGAAGTTGAACAAAGACTCTCAGTGACCTTGCCTGAGGGTGGTGTTGGTGAGATTACTGAACGGACCGATGGTGGCAGGGTTGCAAAAGTTAATATTAATGGCACTGAATTTAACGGCAGAGAAGTGCGCGAAGGGCTTGAGCTTGACTCGAGTGATTTTGAGTGGCGTCGTGAAGGGGATCAAGTGGTGATTGAAACGAAGGGCTGGGGTCATGGTGTTGGCATGAGTCAGTATGGCGCCAATGGAATGGCACAAGATGGGCGCACGTACCAAGAGATCGTCAGCCATTACTACCAAGGCATTGCAATCAATGAAGTCGAGGAATACTCCTCAAGTTTAACTGCAAAAGCTGATTAAATAATCGATCGATCCGTAGAGCGAAAAGGACTTCGTACCACTGAAGCGCTTTTTCGTAAAACGGGTCGATTTTTTTCGGAAATCTCATGCATAATTTCACCGTGTTTGTCGAAAAATAATTAAAAAAAGTTTTTTTAAAAACGTGTATATATTTTCCTCTAAGTGATCAGAATGATTGCTGAGGTGATGATCAAATGAGAAAAGACGAAGAAAAAAATCAATCTTCAAACAGTTCAAATGAAGAATCGTTCAATGTGCAACGGTTTTTGCGTAAGCGTTGGGTGCTCCCAGCTGTTTACCTAGGTTCAGCTGCATTAGTGATCAGTGCAGTATTCTGGTTGCAATCGCCTGATGAAGGAGCAATGCCAGGTGAGGACTTTGAAGTCGAAGAGCAACCAATCGGTGAAGGTACAGAATTTGATGAAGAAGCTGTACCAGTCACAGCAACTCAGGAAATTGTGCAAATGCCAGTCACGGATGAAAATGAAGTTGAAGTCATTGGACAATTTTATGATTACGATGCTACTGCTGAAGAACAACAAGCCGCTCTCGTATATTACAATAATACCTATTACCAAAATAAAGGCATCGATTTAGCTATGGAGAGTGGTGAAAGCTTTGATGTAACAGCAGCATTAAGTGGTACAGTTGTTAGTGCTGAAAAAGATGAGTTGCTTGGGTATGTCGTTCAACTCGACCACGATAATGGCATTGTGACCCATTATCAAAGCCTAGAGGAAGTAGACGTTGAAGAAGGTGTCTATGTCAACCAAGGTGATGTGTTAGGACAAGCAGGCCGAAATGTTTACAATAGCGATGCTGGCGTTCACGTTCATTTTGAAATTAGACAAGATGGTGTTCCAGTGAACCCACAAAGCTTCTTCGGTGAGTCGTTTGAGACATTGGTAGAGAGCAAAGAAGAGGTAGCTGCTGATGAAGATATCGTAAGTGCTGAAGAAGATGGTCTTCCGGAAGAGGGACCGGTCATTGATGAAGGACTCTTTGATGAAGAGCCTGTAGAAGAAGCACCAGCGGACGATGAAGACAGTGAAGAAGATGAGCAAGAAGATGCTGATGAAGAAGAAGCTGGAGAGCAAGAAGACCTTGATGGTGAAGAAGAAGATCAGGACGAATAATGATAATGAGAAGAACAGTTTTGGAGCGATAGTCTTCCAAGCTGTTCTTTTTTTTCATAAAATTGACAAAAAGTACTTGATAACTATCAGAAAATTTGAAATAATGTTTATTGTGAAACAGATGAGAGTCCCCTGTGGGATTTCGTATTTTTGCGAACTGAACTTTCATTCATTAATGTAGCATAGCAAAACAAACAAGCGCATACAATGGTTGAGGGGTCTAGCAGCTATAGCAATGGCATCACTTTCAGCTAGAGATTGAGCCAACAAGACGTTTTAAAAAGAGGAGGGGATGACGAATGATCTACGTATTTCTAGCAATAACCGTGCTCAGTCTAATCTTTGCATTTAAGTGGAAGAAGCCACTATTGTTAACGGCTCCATTTGCACTTCTATTTGCGTATATGATTGTTCAAATTGCGATGGTCCCTTTAGGTTTTATGGAAACCGTTAAATTTATTTTTAGTCTGAGGTAATGACCATTGGAAAAAGGAGTACATGACTATGGCAAAACAACAAGTCGAATCCAACGTATGCAAAAGCTGTGACAGTGAAGAAGTTTCAACTATGCAATTATGGCAGTATTTCTTTTTTGTATCGACATTGCCAGTCATCGTTACAGTCACAATTGCAGTACTCGTAGAGCCGATCTTTTTCTTCTTGCTCTTCATTATTTTATTGATTAATTATCGGGTGGCAAAAAAGAAAACGCCATTTACGATGTGTCGCTCCTGTAAACAGGTGACACAGGGAGGAGCATAGGCGAAGGGAGAGACAAGCAAACTCGTCTTGCAAAACCAAAAATATTGTAAGCGATTACATTGAGGGGGTGGTTGATGACATTATGCTCTACGACATCCATGTAAGAGCTGAAATTTCAAAAAGGGAGGTTTAAATCATGAAGAAAATCGATAAGTCTGTCGCTGATGCGTATTTTAAAGCGCGAACGATGATTGTAGTGATTTGTTTAATTATTGGTGGTCTCGTTTCTTTTGGAGTCGTCGCATTTGCTGAGTTTTTCTCGCAGTTTACGTTTATGGGAATGCCGTTTCATTACTATATGGGGTCGCAAGGAGCAGTCGTTGTGTTCGTTATTCTCCTGTTTGGGAATGCAATTATCAGTGATCGAATTGATAAGAAATTCGGTATCGACGAAGAGCACAATGTTCGCGTAAGCGCTGGGAGTACAGTTGATCACTAAAAAAAGCTCCACACGAAAAGAGTCGTGCAGAGGAAAAAAGATAAAGAAAATCTATCACTGTCTATTATAACAAGGAACTAGAGAAAATAGAAACGGATTTTTTAAGGGGGGAACGTTGTGGATAGTCAAGCATTGGTATCAGTCGGATTAATACTAGTTACGTTTGCATTATATATTGGTATTTCTATTTACAACCGTGCGAAAGCAACATCTGACTTCTATGTCGCGAGTCGAGGGGTGCCGCCGTTCTGGAATGGGATGGCAATCGGTGGCGACTGGATGAGTGCGGCTTCATTTATCGGTATGGCCGGTACGGTTATGGTTCTCGGATATGATGGTTTAGCCTATATTATGGGTTGGACTGGTGGCTATTTATTCTTATCTTTCTTATTAGCACCACAGCTTCGTAAGTATGGTCGTTACACGGTACCAGAATTTATCGGTGACCGTTTTGATAGTAATCCAGCCCGTCTCATTGCGGCGATTGCTACGGTCATTATCAGTTTTACGTACATTATCGGGCAATTATCTGGTTCTGGGGTTGTTATCGGACGTATTCTATCAATTGATGCGATGTACGGAACGATGATTGGTGTTGTCATCATCGCCATTTATGCAACGCTCGGTGGTATGAAAGGGATTACGTGGACACAGGTCGCGCAATACTTAATTCTTATTACTGCCTACATTATTCCGATTGTCTTTATGTCACTACAAGTAACTGGAAACCCATTGCCATGGTTAACATACGGGAATGTCGTTTCTGAAATTGGAGCACTTGACCGTGAACTCGGTTTATCCGAATATTTTGCTCCGTTTGCCGATAGTGAAAAATTACAGTTTATTGCACTTATGTTTACCTTAATGGTAGGTACAGCATCCTTACCTCACGTCATTGTTCGTTTCTTTACCGTAACAACAATGAAAGCGGCACGTTGGAGTGGGGCATGGGCGCTTGTGTTTATCGCTCTACTTTATCTATCAGCACCTGCCTATGCAGCATTCTCTCGTTTCATCTTAATGACGCAAGTAGCAGGTAGCCCGATTGATGACCTTCCAGCATGGACGACATCGTGGGTGAATACTGGTTTACTAGAAGTCGCTGATACGAATGGGGACGGAATTCTTCAATGGCAAGAAATTATCATTGGGAATGATATTGTCGTCATGGCAACGCCAGAAATCGCGAACCTAGGCATGTTTGTTATCGGGATCGTCGCTGCTGGTGCGATGGCTGCTGCCCTTTCAACAGCTGGTGGTCTCTTAATTACCATTTCATCATCGTTTGCCCATGACATTTACTATCGTTTAGTAAATCCACAAGCAAGTGATAAAAAACGTCTTGCTGCTGGTCGTTGGGCAATCGTCTTATCAACGGTCGTTGCTGGTATCGTTGCGCTTGATCCACCAGGGGTCATTACACAAATTGTTGCCTGGGCATTCGCATTAGCCGGTGGTACGTTCTTCCCTGTGTTATTATTAGGTGTATGGTGGAAGAGAACGAACGCACAAGGGGTCGTTGCCGGGATGATTGGTGGTCTAGCCGCAACACTAGGTTACATTTTCCTTGCAATGAATGGCATTATGTTGTTTGGCATCCAAGATACAGGTGCAGGTTTGATCGGTGTACCAATTAACTTCTTGATTACAATCATTGTGTCAAAAATGACAGCAGCTCCACCTCAAAAGCTTCAGGACGAATGTACGAATCTACGTTATCCTGAGCAGATGACATATAAAGATGGCGAGGTATGGATGGATGAGGTATCAGGAAAATAACGAATTATATGAGCAAATAAAAAGGCATCAGCTGTTCACCGGAGTCTCTGACTCCGAGTTTGAGCAGCTGATTGCTCAATGTACGCTAAAACATTACGCCAAAGCAGAAAAAGTCCTCTATTCGAAAACACCTCGAGAGGGCTTATTGTTAATTTTAGATGGAATGGCCGAGGTCTACGTCGATGGCGAATACGACTATCAATCTCAAGAAGTACTAGAAGTCTTGCAATGTGGCGATATTATCGGTTTTTCAAGTCTAGCAGATTTTTTAGGTGAAAAAAGTGACCACATCGCCGAATATACGGTTGAAGTTCGGGCCATCGAGGAGTCATCATGCTTACAAATTCCGTACAGTGTTGTAGATGCTCGCTGGGATGACGAAGCGGTCCGTGATTTCGTCTTACGGCAAGTATCGGTAAGGTTGCGTGATGTCTACGGTTCACTAGCCGAGCAAGTGAAGCTTGCTAACCAGTGGGGTGAAAGTGACCCATTTATTAGGCGCATTCAAGATGTGATGAAGGAGCCGTGTGTGTCAGTGCATACGGGGGAGTCGGTGCAAGCTGTCGCGAAAAAGATGGTCGAGCATTCCTCAAGTTCAGTTGTTGTTGAGGATGATGATCTTCAGCTTGTTGGCATTATCACGGAAAAGGATGTGGTGCAGCGTGTCGTCGCAACTCTCGGTTCACCGCAGCAAAACGCTGCTAGTATCATGACCACTCGCCCATTCACGATTGAACGTGACGCCTATTATTATGAGGCGATGTCGAGCTTTTTAATGAATGGGATTAAACATTTACCTGTCGTTGAACAGGGGCGTGCGGTTGGGATGGTGACCTTATCAGGCTTATTACAAAAAAAGAACCGTGGCACCCTGCAGATTTTACAAAAGATTGAAGAGTCTTCACTCGCTAACATCAGTGCGATTAAAAACGCCATCTATGATGTTCTTTCCAATTTAATTCACGATGAGATTCCGACGATTAATACGCTTGAAATCATTACAAAACTATATGACCGGCTCGTGCGTCATTGTGTTGATTTGGCTGTTGATTCCCTCCGCCAGCAAGGCAAAGGCGAGCCACCAGTACCATTTTGTTGGTTCCAAATGGGAAGCGGGGGACGAGGCGAGCAGTTTTTGCTTACCGACCAAGACCATTTTCTCGTTTACGCTGATCCTTCTGAAGAGGAGGAAAAGCAGGTGGCCGCTTATTTTCGTTTATTAGGTAAGGAGATTGTTGATCACCTCGAGCAAGCGGGCTACAAGCGCTGCGAAGGAAAGATGATGGCCAGTGAAGAAAACTGGCGCGGCTCAGTGATGACATGGGAACAGCGCTTACGCACATGGGGCTTACGAGCAACGAATGATAATGTTTTACTCGGAAATAACTTTTTGTCGTTCCGATTTTTATACGGCGACGACGTGCTACATGATCAATTCGTCAAAATGGTGAAGGAGCAATTTACAACATCAAAGATTTTCCTCTACCGCATGGCTGAGCAAGAAAAGGCGCATCCGGTGCCAACATTGGACCACCCGATTCGCGCACTGTTTCGCTTAAAGCGTGATTCGATCGATATTAAAAAACATGCGCTCTTTCCATTGCACCATTGCTTACAGCTAATGGCTGCGCATAAAGGCGTGCTCGAAGGCACACCGTTAAAGCGGATTGATAGGCTCGTAAACCGAAACGTTTTTACCGAGGAGTTTGCGGATGATTTACGATTTGCTTATGAAATCGTCTTAAAGCTACGTGTCGACCAAGCGTGGAACCGCTATTTACGTGATGAAGAAGGCACAAGCGTCATTAAATTCACTCATATTCGCTCTCGTGATAAGGAAGAATTGATGATTGCTTTAAAAACAATTCGCTCATTGCAAAATCAAACATTAGGAGCGTTTGGATTGTTGTAAAAAAGGAGGAGGATGACAAACCAGTGTTTTGGAAAAAGAAAAACATGCATTATAAGCTTGATCATCAACCGCCACTAGATACCCCGCTATCAGATTTATCATTTACGGTCTTTGATACGGAGACGACTGGATTTGCGATTGGAGGCAAAGACCGGATGATTGAAATTGGTGCTGTTCATGTTGAAGGGCTTGAGGTCACTGATTTAACGTTTCAAACCTATGTCAATCCAGAGCGCGAGATTCCTGCAAATATCATCGAGTTAACAGGAATTGAGCAGCACCAAGTCAATCAAGGCCCAAAGGCATTAGAAGCAATTGAACAATTTTTTACGTTTATTGAAAACGCGAAAAGTGGAGGCTGGGTCGGCCATTACTTAAGCTTTGACGTAATGGTGATAAAAAAGGAGCTTCAGCGCGAGAAGCGTTCCTTTGAACAGCCGCTCTATATCGATACGTTGGATATCATTGGCTACCTCAACCCATCATGGGATATGCGTGACCTCGCCAATTACGCGCGGACGTTTAATACGAAAATTTATGAGCGCCACAGCGCCCTTGGCGACGCCCTAACGACGGCACACCTGTTTGTTGAGCTGCTCTTGCATCTCCAAGACCGCGGCAAGACGACGCTTGCCGATTTAGTTCAGGTGACAGACATTAATAATAAAAACCGCATCCTGCAGTTCTGACCGTATGACAGCTAGCGTTGCCGTACGGTTGTTTTTTTGGGGGGAAAGTAACTTCAAGGCTTGTAACAAAGGTGGTGCCAGGCACCCTCAAATGGGTGCCTGGCACCACCTTTGAGTCGATTTATTAAGACCAGAAAAAGCGACTTCAAGGCCTGGCCATCCTGTGGATTTGTTTAAAATCTTACCTTTATTGGCAAACTATGAGCAATCAAGCAGAAGATAAGGGGGATTTTATGAATAACATTGTTGTTGCCCTGCCCGCTTATAATGAAGAGACTGGTTTGCCAAAGCTCTTAGATAAAATCATCGCCGTACAAGCAAGTGTTGAGCGTCCGTTTGAAGTCATCGTTGTTGATGACGGTAGCACAGATCGCACAGGTGAAATTTTAAAGGATTACGAACAAAGATACCCGTTTATGACAGTGATTACGCATCGAAAGAATAAAGGTTTAGGCGAAGCGATGAAAACGATTTTTCATTTCTTATTAGATAGATATGATGATAAGGACATTTTAATCACACTTGATGCTGATAATACGCATCACCCAAAAATTATTCCTGCCCTCGTTGAAAAGATTGAGGCTGAACAGCTTGACCTTGTGGTTGCTTCGCGCTTTACAAGAGGAGGAAAGGAAATGGGACTGTCTCCACTTCGTAAGGTATATAGCCGCGGTGCGAGGCTGTTTTTTAAAATGTTCTTTCCAATATCAGGGGTCTATGATTACTCAAGTGGCTTTCGTGCTTACCGGCTTGGGGCAGTACGTCAAGCGTTTGCCCGCTATGAGGGGAAGATGATAACGTCAAATGGTTTTGACTGCATGGTTGAAATCCTCGCGCGATTTAGCAAGCTAGATATTAAAGCCGGGGAGTATCCGCTCGTGCTAGAGTATCATTTAAAAGAGACGCCGAGTAAGATGAAGGTCATCCGGACAATTACAGGCTACTTTTCACTGTTAAGACGAGTGAAGAAGCCTGTCGGTTTAAGTGATGAAAGGGAAGTGTATGAATAATCTTGTCGTTATTTTACTCTCCGTATTGCTCGGATCGATTGGCCAAGTCGTTTTAAAAATTGGTGCGAACAAACTAGATTCGTTTACATTATCGTTTGAAACACTCGTTGCTGACTTGTTGCGGATGGCACGAACGCCAGAAATCGTCATTGGATTGGTTTTATTTGGGACAAGCTTTTTACTATGGATCAAGGTCTTAACAAAAGCAGACCTCAGCTATGCTTACCCGCTCGTAAGCCTCGGCTACATCAATGTAGTCATCCTCTCGTACTTTCTCTTCGGTGAATCGTTTACAGTGATGAAAGTACTCGGCATTACCCTCATCATCAGCGGTGTTATTGTTTTAAATCTATGAGGCTGGGACAAAAGGTTGGAGTGGTGGTGCCAGGCACCCATTTGTGGGTGCCTGGCACCACCACTCCACAGCCATCACTCCAGCTGGTAAAACGAGTAGTCTTCGCCTTCTAGCTGCACTTCAATCTTTTCAAAGTTATCCTCAAGGTAGTTTCGATACGTAAGGTCACCGTCATTATAGATATAACCTCGCTTCGGGAAGAAATAGCGGGCACCGTGTTCGATAAAATAGTTAAGTTCATCCTCAGGTCCTGTTGGGATATGATCATAATAGTCAATATTTGCGCGCCAACCTTTGCGCTCACTCGCGTTTAATAGGTCTGGTGAGAACGTACCAATGACGATTAAATCATCTGCCTCTGTATACTGCTTAATCACCTCGGCTTGCTTAAGAATATCCTCTTTTACCATAAAGCGCTCATTCACATGACCATAACTACTTACGGCAAACACCATCAAAACAAGGGCAATGCCGATATGACCATATTCAAAGTCTAATAGCACCGCCAGCGCCTTAGCGGCGACGAGTGCGAGCACTGGGCCGAGAAAGATGAGGTAATAGTTAAATTGAATGACAGCAACAATCGTTGTCACCTCTAACAGAACCGCGAGCAAAAGAAAGCCAATCGGATATTGATGATGCCAGTTGATCGTAAGGGCGCCGATTACGCCCAAAACGAGTGCAAATACTGTAAAGGATGAAGGCAAATGCTCCCTGAAAAAGTCACCAGCTTCACTTGAAAAGATTGCTGTCGTAAACTCGGGCAATATGTGTTTCGTGCCAATCCCAGTGACGAAAGTAAACTCAGCAACCGTGTCTAACCATGTAAAATAAATAGCAGGCGGTACAAGTGCCACTAGCGCAAACAACCAAAGTTGCCAAGCCGTGACGATTTTTTCCTTATATTTGACGATAGCCATAAGAATCATTGCAAGCCCAACAAAGATCGTCGGTGTTTTGATCGAAATCGCTAGAGCGGTCAATATGGCGGAAACGAAGATGAGCCAATTCCTTTCACGTTCGATCCACTCACTAAACACATAAAAGCTAGCGATAAAAAAGAACAACGCTGCGGACTCTGGCATAATCGCACGTGAATAGAATAGATTGACGGGAAAGAGGCCGTAGAATAGTATCGCCATCCAGGCAACTTCAACCGAAAAATATTTTTTGGCAAGTAAATAGAGAAAATAAGCGGAGCCGATAAAGAAGAGCGTCGGCACCAGTCGAGCCAGCTCATAATGAAAGCCGAATGTCTGATAGAGCAGGGCAATCAAATACGTTGTCAATTGGAACTCGAGCTGCGCGATATTAGGTGGTGAACCATCATAATTTAACTGCGGATAGAGAATGTGAAAATAATCGACAACAAAATTACGTGCCATTGACTCGGTATCACTTTGGCGCCACGATTCACCCGTCTCTATTGGTGAATTCGACAAATACGGAAGTCGCATCGCGAAGATAAACACGAATAAAAGAATAGTGATCCATATTTGCTTGCGATCATCCTTGTACATCACTGCCCCATCTCCTAGAAAAACGTACTCAACTCTCCCTTCCATTCTATCCAGTTTCTTATTTATATAATAATGTCCACAAAAAAACTTTACAGGTGGTGCCAGGCACCCTCAAAAGGGTGCCAGGCACCACCCTTTTTGCAAAAAAATAAAATAAATCCCTTGTCCTTATTGACTTTTTGGTATATATACGCTTCCTCCTTAATAAAATGTTACAAATCACCAACACAGTTAGGGAGGCGAGTGGTGTGCACGATTACATCAAAGAACGTACCATCAAGATAGGCAGGTATATCGTGGAGTCGAAGAAAACCGTCCGAACGATTGCAAAGGAGTTTGGCGTTTCGAAAAGCACCGTCCATAAAGATCTAACCGAGCGATTACCTGAGATCAACCCAGAATTAGCGAATGAAGTCAAGCAAATCCTCGAATACCATAAATCTATTCGCCATTTACGAGGGGGGGAAGCGACAAAGGTCAAATATCGCAGAGATGATAAGCCTGATGAAAAGGTGATCGAAACGTAAGGCGAATTTACCAAAAAAATCAATCCCTGTTTCAGCAAAATATGATAAAATAATTGATTAGGAGATCAAAATGAGATGATCGTTTTGCTGAGTAGACAAACAGGGAGGATTCAATATGTTTGGTAGGGATATTGGGATAGATTTAGGGACGGCAAATGTCCTTATCCATGTGAAAGGTAGAGGAATTGTTCTTGATGAGCCATCTGTTGTGGCAATGGATGCAAATGAAGGGAAAGTGTTAGCCGTAGGTGAAGAAGCATTTCGCATGGTAGGTCGAACACCTGGAAATATTGTTGCAACGCGCCCGATGAAAGACGGTGTGATTGCAAACTTTGATTTAACAGAGTCCATGCTCAAACACTTTTTAGCGAAAATCCAAGTCAAAGGTTTGTTCTCAAAACCTCGGATTTTAATTTGCTGCCCGACAAACATTACGTCTGTCGAACAGAAGGCCATTCGCGAAGCAGCGGAAAAAAGTGGAGGGAAGAATGTCTATCTTGAGGAAGAACCGAAAGTAGCTGCAATTGGAGCCGGTATGGAAATTTTTCAACCGAGCGGTAACATGGTCGTAGACATAGGCGGTGGGACAACAGATGTTGCTGTTCTTTCCATGGGTGATATCGTCACCGCCTCTTCAATTAAAGTAGCTGGCGATCAGTTCGATCAGGAAATTTTAAGCTATATCAAAAAGAAGTACAAGCTGTTAATCGGTGAACGTACAGCAGAACAAATTAAGATGGAAGTTGCAACGGTATTTCCGGGTGCTCGACAAGAAGAAATTGACATCCGCGGACGTGACATGGTTAGTGGACTTCCACGGACGATTACCGTATACTCAAAAGAGATTGAAGAGGCATTAAAGGAGACTGTTTCTCACATTGTACACGCATCAAAACTAGTACTTGAGAGAACGCCACCTGAGCTTTCCGCCGATATTATTGACCGCGGTGTCATCTTAACGGGCGGCGGTGCCTTGCTTCACGGAATTGACCAGCTTTTAGCTGAGCAATTAAAAGTCCCTGTTCTCATCGCAGAAGAACCCATGCATTGCGTCGCAAAAGGGACAGGCATTCTATTAGAGAACCTTGATAAAATGTCTAATAAAAAAATTAAGCTATAAAGTAGCAAGAATAGATTGTAGGAGGAGAACGAGATGCTCCGAGGATTATATGGATCAGCTGCAGGGATGTTTACCCAACAGCGTCGTCAAGAAATGTTAACCGAAAATTTAGCGAATGCAAATACACCAGGCTTCAAGGCAGACCGAGCTTCGATACGCACATTTCCGAACATGCTTATTCAGGCACAAAACACTTCCAACCTACCGCCCAATCGCTCCCACTATGTTGGTGAATTGAGTCCAGGTGCGTATTTGCAAGAGCGCATCCCTAACTTCGCGCAAGGCGATTTAAATGAAACGGGAAACAACACAGACATCGCCTTACTTCAAGGGAATATCCCGATCAATGAGGAAACAGGACGCGCAGGTGCGTTGTTTTTCACAGTTGAACATGAGGATGGCAATGCTCGCTATACAAGAAATGGAAACCTCGCTGTTGATGGACAAGGCTTTCTAACAACAAGTGCTGGTCATTATATCCTTGATACAGCCGGTGAACGGATTGAAGTCGGCAATGAACAGTTTACGGTCAATCGTAACGGAGTCGTCTCAACAGCAGCTGGCGCTGAGATTGCTCAAATCGAAGTTGCCTTTTCAGAAGACCCAGCACTGTTAGTGAAGGAAGGTGACGGTCTCCTTCGCCTCGAAGCGGACGAGCTTGACGCCTTACCAACAGCGATCGGCAATGATGAGATTTCGTATCAATTGCAGCAAGGCTTTATCGAACGTTCGAATGTCGACGCCGGACAGACAATGACGGAAATGATGCAAGCCTTCCGAGCATTTGAAGCGAATCAAAAAGTGTTACAAGCCTATGACCAAAGTTTAGACAAAGCCGTCAATGAAGTTGGTAGAATCGGCTAATGACAGTCTCAGAGAAACGTAGAAAAAGGGGAAGAAAACGATGAATCCATCGATGATTAGTGCATCAGTAACTATGGGACAACTGCAAAAGAAGCTTGATACAATTTCAAATAACATGGCCAACAGCAATACGACCGGTTTCAAACGTCGTGAAGCATCCTTTTCTGATTTGCTGCACCAACAGGTCAACAACCAAGGGATCCCGCAACACGAAGGTGGGCGACAAACGCCTGATGGATTGCGTGTTGGTGCAGGTGCACGAATTGCACAAACAGCGGTGCGAATGGAGCAAGGGAGCTTACAGGAAACCGAGCGCCAACTTGACCTAGCGCTTACAAACCCAAGCCACTTCTTCCAAATTGAAGTGGAGACAGATGATGGTCAGGAAGTCCGTTATACACGAGATGGTGCGTTTTACTTATCACCAAGTGCAGGCGATGCTGGTCAGTTGAACCTTGTGACCGCAAACGGTGATTTTGTCCTCGGTGCAGATGGACCGGTTACGATTCCTGCTGACTACACAGACATTGTCATTAGTGACAATGGTGTGATTACTGTGACTGGGCAAGATGGTGCAGATGTTGAAGTTGGACAGCTCGAACTTGTCAATGTCGAACGCCCGCAATTACTAACCCAGGCCGGTGACAACGCCTTTGCCTTAGCAGATAACCTTGAAGAGCTTGGTTATGATCTAGCTGATGTACTTGCGGTCATCGCACAAGCAGACGTGTCGGTAAGACAAGGCTTCATTGAGAATTCTAATGTGGACCTCGGGAAAGAAATGACAGACTTGCTAGAAACGCAGCGAGCCTACCAATTTAATGGTCAATCGATTTCAATGGCTGACCAAATGATGGGGCTTGTCAATAACTTACGCTAGCGGTAAAACAAGAGTAATAGAGGAGAAACCATGAGTGATCAAATAGAAAAGCAAGGAACTACAATTGAAGAGGAACCATCAGGTCAAACGCGATCAGAACGCCGAAAAGAACGCCAAAAGCGGAAGAAAAATAGCGAACGTACGCGTGCGGGTGCACGTGTACGCCTGGTCCCGATTTGGCTGCGATTAATCATCGTTGTCGTACTTGTCTTTATCAGTTTAATCGCTGGCCTGCTATTCGGCTACGGTGTCATCGGTGATGGCTCAGCACTAGACGCCCTCAAACCAGAAACATGGATCTACATCCTAGATATGATCAACGGCGAAGTGCAGTAAAGCATTAAAGGGGTCTGACCCCTTTAATGGACATTTGCCCATTTTGTCTATTTCCACAGGACAAGGTCATTTTAATGAGACCTGTAGGTAGTGCCTGCCACCACTATTTAGGGGCTGTCCTTTTGGACAGCCCCTTTTGACAAATCATAAGGTTAGTAACCGTGACTAGATAAGAGAAGGGCGAGTGCGAGAACGATGATGTGGAAGATTTGATCCACAACAATCCCAAGCCAGCCTGCCTCTTTTCCTGTTGTCTTCATAATATTTCTTAGCCACCATTGTACAAACGTACGCCGATCTAGCAAAACATGAGTAATAAATATAAAGAGAATGGCCGAGATGGAGAGAGCACCGAAGCTGAACCAATCGATCAAAGCTACCGTTACTGTATAAACGAGGCAATGACTAAGCAGTGGCAACCACTTTGTTGCCTTATACATCGCCATCCAGCTTGTCTGGAAAAGAAAGTCACCAATGAGGTGAGCGACAACTAACATTCCAAAAGGCGTCATACATGAAAATCCTTTCCTCATTTTAATCAATCGATGTGTTGTCTCGGTATGTGCACGTTCATTATAGCATAACCCTATCATTTTCAAGGGTGTATAATCATAGTTTTAATTAGATTATGGGGAGGGAAGGTCATGGAGAACGAATATAACCTATCATTACATAAAGAGAAACAAGACTTAAGTTCTGATCAATTATTGCAAGTCATTTTCGATTACGCTTCTAAAATTGCTAATGAAAAGGACCTCGATCGCTTGTTAATGATTATGGCGGATATGGGAAGAGAGATTGTCGTGGCCGACCGCTGTACGCTTTGGCTTGTTGATCAAAATAAAAATGAACTATGGACGAAGGTCGCTCATAAAATCGATGAAATTCGTATTCCGAGTGATAGTGGTCTTGTTGGTCACGCTGTACAAACCGGCCAACCGATCTATATCGATGATGCGTACGGGGATGAACGTTTTAATGCCAATGTCGACAAACAAACAGGCTATCGCACAAAGGCCATCCTCGTTATCCCGATTCGTAATAATGATGGTGAGATTGTTGGTGCGTATCAGGCTATTAATAAAATGACGAAGGCAGAGAAGTTCTCAGAAAAAGACCTCCGTACGCTAACGCTGGCTGCCTCTTACACTGGTAAATCACTAGAATCTGCCTTGTTAGCTCACGAAATTGAGGAGACACAAAAAGAAATCATATTTACTATGGGCGAGATTGGTGAAAGCCGCTCAAGAGAAACGGGCAATCATGTAAAACGAGTGGCCGAATATTCGAAGCTACTAGCACTACTCACCGGAATGAGTGAAACCGAGGCCGAACTTATCAAAATGGCTTCACCGATGCATGATATCGGAAAAGTAGCCATTCCTGATTCGATCTTAAAAAAACCGGGCAAGCTGACGAAGGAAGAATTTGATGAAATGAAAACGCACGCCGAGGTCGGCTACAACCTATTAAAAGGCTCTAACCGAAAAATCCTTCGTGCTGCAGCCGTCATCGCCCACGAACACCATGAAAAGTGGAATGGGCAAGGGTATCCTAATCAATTAAAAGGTGAAGAGATTCATATCTATGGAAGAATTACAGCGATTGCTGATGTTTTTGATGCCTTGGCCAGCGATCGTGTCTACAAAAAAGCATGGGACATGGAACGAATCCTCAACCTATTTAAAGACGAGAAAGGTGAACATTTTGACCCCGAGCTAACAGACCTCTTCCTAGAAAATTTCCACTCGTTTGTCGAAATAAAGGACCAATACCGCGATGACTCATAACAGGGGTCTGACCCCTGTTATGGACATTTACCTACTTTTGTCTCCCTCTACAGGACAATGTGAGTAGATGCTTGATATTACGCTTTAAAAAGTAGTTTTATAATGAATATTTTGAGGAATAGGTAATAGAGGGTCTGACCCCCTCAATGTGTCAATATCACCTCAAATACTTCAAATTCCCCCATTCATACAATAACTTCATATGAATAAGGAGTGATAACATGCCTCGCAAATCACGCGTTTGGTACCCAGGTGCAATTTATCACATAACGAGCCGTGGGAACCGGAAAATGCCACTTTTTTATGATGAGCAAGACCACTTAACTTACTTGCAGCTCCTAGATACCACACGTCAAAGATTCCCCTTTTATCTCCATGCTTATTGTCTAATGACAAACCACGTTCATCTTCAGTTAGAAACGATCCAAACCGATACTCGCTATATCATTCAATACCTAAACTCATCATATGCAACCTACTTCAACCGTCGACACCGCTATGTTGGCCACGTCTTTCAAGGCAGGTACGGTGCTGAGATCATTCAATCCATAGACTATGAATTGGATGCGAGTAAATATATTCACCTTAATCCATATGTCGCAAATATGGTAGAACGCCCCGGAGATTACCCATGGAGTAGTTACAAAGCCTACCTCTATAATATGAAGATGCCTCTCCTACACACCGACCGCATTCTCTCCTACTTCCCATCACCACAATCACTCAATTATCGACGTTTTGTTGAAAGGTCCCTTGCGGGGGTCTGACCCCGCAAAAAGACATTAACCCAATAATTGTACCTCTCCAAAAGACAGAAACCTATACACGTCTCAATTGAAGGTGTCTTGACATTGTCGTTATGCTATAATGGGTAGACAATCTTATCCATATGAGGGAATGAAAAAGGGACTACATAAAGTAAAGGTCTATAAAGGAGGAGCAGTTTACTATGCTTACAATTGAAGAAATTAAAGAGATTATTCCGCATAGGTACCCATTTTTATTAATTGACCGTATTGAAGAGGTTGAAGAAGGGAAACGTGCAGTTGGTATTAAGAACGTAACAGCAAATGAAGATTTCTTTAATGGTCACTTCCCAGAGTACCCGGTCATGCCTGGTGTCCTTATTGTTGAAGCGTTAGCACAAGTAGGTGCAGTGGCGATCTTGAAGAAGGAAGAAAACCGCGGAAGAATCGCATTGTTTGGCGGAATTGATAAATGCCGCTTCAAAGAAGAAGTGAAACCAGGTGATCAGCTGCGATTAGAAGTAGAGATTGTCCGTTTGCGTGGACCAGTTGGTAAAGGGAAAGCAACGGCAACGGTCAATGGTAAAGTAGCAGTAGAAACAGAAATGACATTTGCATTGAAATAGGGGTCAGACCCCGCACAAAGGTAGTGCAAAAAGCCAGGGGTCTGACCCCGTTCAAAAAGGCGATCTCAAGCGTGAGGTGGCCTTTTTTTGCTGCGTAAATAAAAGGGGTCTGACCCCAAAAAAATATCCAGTAATTTGGGGAAATAATAGGGATAGTAGACTAGTATATGAAAGGTATAAAGGAACCATATTCCTTTATAAACCTCGGTGGTAAACTAGTACTAATAAAGGTACAATTTGGAGAAATTCTTATGTCACAAAGCTATAGGGGCTAAGGGTAACATGGTGCTTATCTATGCTAGCCAGCTGCCATTACAGAGGAGGGATTGGTAATGAAGAAGTTTATGTCGAAAACAATAGTCACTGCAGTAGCATTAAGTTTAGTGCTATCAGCTCCGTTACATGCTGCAGCAAACAATGGAAAAGGAAATCCAGGTCATAGCGGAAATAACGGAAACAATGGAAAGGGTCAGCCTAAACAAGAACGAGTACTTCCTAACCAAGAGAAAAAGGAAGAGAGAGGACCTAAACAACAATCAGATAAACATATTGCGAAAATCGATGATCGGTTGGACCGTATCGAAAGTGATATTTATAGTGTACGTACAGATATAGCTAGTTATTTTGATATTACTTTTGATAATGAACAACAAAACAATGATGAAACTGTGGAAGTAAGTGAAGAAGAAGAACGAGAGGGTGCTGAAGAGGCCCACTCAAATGAAATAGAATCAGACGAAACAAAGTCGGCTGGAGAAGAATCTACTACCGAAAATGACGCCGAAGTGGTAGCGCAAGCGAAGGTAGAAGAATCTGATGAAGACTCTAGTCACGAAGAGGCAACTGAAGAAGATGTTAATGAGAACGCGGCTTCCGAAGATGAAAATAATCAAAATGACGAAGAAGCAAGCGATGAAGAAGGTATGGTTGATGAGTTAGAAGAGGAGTTACAAGAATTAGAAAACCAGCGTCATCATAGCTTTGCTGGTAAATTAAATGCGCAATTAAATAAATTAAATGCTGTCGAAAACCGATTAGGGAAAGGCTCCCTTAAGAGCAGTGAAGCTACCGAAGAAGTAGCTGAAAGAGTGGAACAGCTGCGGGAATTAGCAGAGGGCACACTTTCTACGTTAAGAGAAAAGCAAAGTTCATTAGTTGACCGTATCGTTAACGATGAAAACAATAAGGAATTCGAACAAGAAGATGTATCTCCGGTATCTGCTGATAAAACGTGGTCGATTCAGTTTAGTACTAAGCTTAATGCATCAACCGTAAACAGTGAAAACTTTATTGTGTCGAACTCTGAGGAAGAAATAATTGAAGTTGATATTACTTATAATGAAGCAACGGGTACCGTAACTATTGAGCCTGTCGAAACGTTCGTCACAGGTGAAGCATATATGTTGTTCATTAGTAGTGATGTTACATCTGAAGAAGGACAAAAGTTAGTGGAGTCAATTACAATGAGCTTCTCAATCGAATAAAGGGGTCTGACCCCTCTCAAAAAGGCGATCTCAAGCGTGAGGTGGCCTTTTTTGCTGCGCAAATGTAAAGGGGTCTGACCCCTGCCCTCCCATCAGACTATTGTCGTGGTTTACAGATTGCTTTATAGTAGTAATATAGAGAAAAATCCTAATTTATACATTATTTTCAACTCTAATCACTATGTATATATTACAAAAGTCGCAGATATCTAATCCTAATCACGAACTTATTTACATTTATTACCACATAGTTTCATATCAACACTATATAAATATAATATTCATCCTATCTAGTTTTACCACTTGATTCACCGGGAAAAATCGTACCAAGTTGAACTACAAAAATGGGGAATTTTTAATAATGGGGGAGGGAAGGCATCGCTCGTGCCAACGAGGGTTTGCTGTATAACATGAGAGATAATTTTGAACGCTTTGCTGGTGATTATGAAAATGTCTGGAAGTTATTCAATCACATGAATGATGGTCTAATTATTACCGATTACCAAAAGAGGATTATTGCGATTAACCCAGCGTATGAAGAGATTACCGGCTATAGTTTTGATGAGTTACAAGGCAAGAACCCAAATTTTGTGCAATCGGGTAAAACCGCACGCTCTGTCTTTAACGAGATGTGGAGAGAGATTGGCAAAAGTGGGACATGGACCGGTGAGCTCATTAACCGTAGGAAAAATGGTGAAGAATTTTGGTCGTTTATCACGATCACACATATAAAGAAAAAGCCGGTGGAAGACAGTTACTACATTGGTGTCATGCGTGACATCACGGAGCGTAAGAAAGCGGAGGCAAAGGTTTCGCACCTTGCCTACCATGACAGCTTAACTGATATGCCGAACCGTGCGCTCTTTTTGAAGCATTTGAAAAGCGCCATTGTTATGAACGATAGCGATGAGCAAAAAGTAGCAGTCATCTTCCTAGATCTCGATCACTTTAAAAAAGTAAATGACACACTTGGCCATCATGCTGGGGACCAGCTTTTACAAGAAGTGTCGAGACGAATTGAGAGTGTGGTTGCTGAAAAAGGGGTTGTCAGCCGCTTTGGCGGAGATGAGTTTACGATCTTAATTGAAACCCTTAATGAAAAATCAGACATTCAGCCGATCATCGACAAGCTTTTCCAAGCGTTACAACGCCCGTTTCTCTGTGGTGGTAAAGAACTATATATTACTGCGAGTGTTGGGGTGAGCTTTTATCCTGATCATGGTGAAGACGCACAAGAGCTTCTCCAAAATGCCGATAATGCGATGTACCGGACGAAAGACGAGGGCCGCAATAACTTCCAGTTTTACGAGCGAAGCATGAATGAAGCTTCCCTTGAGCAGCTGCAGCTTGAACAAGACATTCGAAAAGCATTTGAGAAAGACGAGTTTGTTGTTCATTACCAGCTTCAAGTAGATATTGAGACGGGGAAGCCTTATGGGGTTGAGGCATTAGTGCGCTGGCAGCATGAAAAAGATGGGCTCGTCTCTCCTGGTAAATTCCTCCCGGTGGCTGAAGAGCTTGGTCTAATGGGTGCCCTTGATGATTGGGTCTTGAAGACAGCCTGTAAACAAACGAAGCAGTGGCACGAGCAAGGCTTTAAGGATCTTGTCATTTCAGTCAACATCTCGCAGCAACAATTTGAAACATACAATTTTGTCGAAGGTGTCAAAAAAACACTAGCGGAAACTGACCTAAAACCTGATCACCTTTGTCTAGAAATCACTGAAAATATCGCAGTTGCCAATACCGATGAAGCGATTGCAAGGCTAAACGAATTGAAAGGCATCGGTGTGCGTGTTTCACTAGATGATTTTGGGACGGGCTATTCATCATTAAGCCAGCTCAAACGGTTCCCAATTGATATTTTGAAAATTGATCAATCGTTTGTAAGGGAAAGTCCACAAACAACTGAGAATGCTGCGATCGTCAAACTAATTATCGGGATGGCAAAAAGCTTAAACTTCTCTGTTATATGTGAAGGGATTGAAACCGAGGAACAGTTAACATTGATCAAAAAAGAAGGTTGTCAGCACGCCCAAGGGTTCCTGTTTAGCCGACCAATACCTGCTGTGAAATGTGAAGCGATGATGAAGCAAATGAACAATATAACAGGTTAAATGCAACCGTTTTCCAAATTATGTGAAAATGTGTGATACTGTGAAAGAATGTAAAAATAATGCCAAAAACCTGGTTAACTAGTAGACGCTTGTTCATCCCTCTGCTAAGATAACTTCAGACTACTTGAGGTAGTCATAATTTGTTCAGGGGGTTGAACGAAATGAAAAAGAAATTATTTTTAGGAACAGCATCTGCAGTACTTGCACTAGGTATGCTAACAGCATGTGGGGAGGCACCTGAAGAGGAAGCTCCAGTTGAAGAGGCGCCGGTTGAAGAGGCACCAATTGAAGATGTTGAAGATGATGCAGGTCTAGAAGAAGATGGTCTTGATGAAGATCCAATCGAAGAAGACCTTGAAGATGAAGAAGACTTAGATGAAGAAGCTGACCTTGACGATGAGGTTGCTGACGATGAAGAAGAAGAACTAGAAGAAGACGACGAAGAATAATCGCATATATATTAATGGGAAGATCCTTGTCTACCAAAACGGTGGGCAGGGATTTTTTTTCGTTTCTACAAAAAATCGTTTGTCATTTATCCATGAAGATTTGGTTGCTTGTGTGAGAATGTGAATAAATGTAAAAACAATAACAAAAACCTGATGATTCCATAGACGCTTTAATATCCCTTTGCTAAGATAACCACAGACTACTTGAGGTAGTCATAATTTGTTCAGGAGGTTGACCGAAATGAAAAAGAAATTAATTTTAGGAACAGCATCTGCAGTACTTGCACTAGGAGTTTTAACAGCATGTGGGGAAACGCCTGAAGAGGAAGCTCCAATTGTAGACGAGGAGCCAATTGAAGCACCAGTTGAAGATGATGCAGGATTTGGCGAAGAGCCAATGGAAGAAGATGGCCTAGATGAAGGCGGCCTAGAAGAAGATGGTTTAGGTGAAGACTCATTCGGTGAAGAAGAAGACGTTGAGGGTGATGGTGAGGATCTAGACGAAGAGGCTGACTTTGGCGAGCCAGATGAAGATCTACTAGAAGACTTAGAGGAAGAAATCGAAGAATAATCGCATAGATGAGTAAAAGATAAGTCCTTGCCCGTTAGAAGCGGTGCAAGGGCTTTTTTCATTCCACTGATAAAAAATCCTCTCAATATATTCATTCACAAAATATAAAAAAGGATTTCCCCCCCTCTTGTGCGAATGTACTAGTAACGAATTTGAGGAGGTAAGTCCGATGCAACAACGATCATTTAAAAAAGTAGTCCTCTCATCAACCTTTGCCACGGGTGTCGCCTTAGCTGCACCAATTGCTGCTGATGCTGCGCTTGGTGATCAAACCTTGAAAAAAGGGATGACACATGAAGATGTCAAGCAACTACAAGATATCCTAAAGGCAGAAGGTTATTTCACATATCATACATCAACTGGCTATTATGGCACGATCACAGAGGAGGCGGTCAAAGCCTTTCAAAAAGAGCACAGAATCCAGCAAACCGGAATTGCTGGCCCGCAAACGCTCGGTGTCCTTCTTGGCCAAACGGACTCTGCCCCAGCATCAACCGAAGCCCCAATCTCACAAAAACTATTAAAAGCAGGGATGAATAGTGAGGCGGTTAAAGACTTACAACGACAATTAACATCGGCCGGCTATTTTAGCGCTGATGTGACGGGTTTCTTCGGACGAGTGACTACATCAGCGGTAAAGGAGTTCCAACGTGATAACGGTTTAACTGTCGATGGTGTGGCTGGCCCTCGAACGTTCGCTACACTCGCAGGCAGTCAAGCAGAAACACGAACGGTCGTCTACCAACCGGAAACACAAGTATCTGCTGGTGCTGTTTATTACGACATGCTCCGCCGCGGCATAAGTGGTGAGCAAGTGAAAGACCTACAAGAGCAACTAAAAGAGCTCGGCTTTTATAATGGTTCGATCAGCGGCGAATTTGACAGCCGTACCGAAACAGCGGTGAAAGCATTTCAACGTCAGCAGTCAATCACCGTTGACGGAATCGCAGGACCGCAAACCCTATCTGCCTTAGAAGATGCGATCAACCCACCGCCGGAAGTGGAAACGCCTGATTCAAGCCTCTCGATCGGATCACGTGGGCAAGCAGTGACAACACTGCAGCAACAATTGCGCCAGCTCGGCATTTTCAAACGCGAACCAACCGGCTATTACGGTGAAATCACAGCAGAAGCCGTGCGGACGTTCCAACGACAAAATGGCTTAAGTGTGACTGGAACCGTTGATCAGACGACCCAAGGCGCCATTACAGAGCAGGCGATGATTGATCAAGTCGATGACCAAGGTGTCGAGCTTGAGATCCTCGATCTTGTCGCTGATGCGGCCGAGTTACTTGGCACACCCTACGTTTGGGGTGGGACGACAACAGATGGATTTGATTGCAGTGGCTTCCTCGTCCATGTGTTCGATAAGCAAGGCATTAGCCTTCCACGGACGGTCGCTGCTATGTGGGAACGAGGGAAAAATGTGAACTCACCAGCCGTTGGTGATCTTGTTTTCTTTGAAACGTACACCGATGGGCCATCACATGCTGGAATCTATATTGGTAATCATCAATTTGTTCATAGTGGATCATCAACTGGAGTGACCGTTAGTAGTCTTGAAACGAACTATTGGGATGAACGTTATTTAGGTGTAAAACGAATACATGAATAAAGCGTCCGTTTACATGGGGCCCCGCCTTTTTTGAACGGACTATAATAGAAAGAGCTGTTCGAGAAGTGACCGCTCACCTTAGTTTCCTTAAGGTGACGGTTTATCGAACAGCTTTTTTGATGTTCTCTTCCTTGCTCTGTTTATTTGTTACAAACCGTTTACAATTTTCGAAAATAAGTCGATATAACCATCTTTTATTCGAGCAATTGTGATAAAATTTTTATGGATAAAAAACGCTATAACACGCTAGTTTCGTGAGCTAAGCAAGGAATCTAGGAAACTACATACTTATGTGCTCACCTAGCAGATCTACAATTAAATCTATGTTTAAAAAGATGGCAATGGCTCCGCACACTACTTTCTAGGAGAAAATCACTCCTAGCGGCTTCACTCATTGCTACGAATTTGTTCAAAAAGGAAACACCACCCTTTTTTGAACAGACTCTAAAAATTAAATAATTATCTCGAATGGAGGAAGAGTATGCGGAAATTTGCATTAGTACTTTTCATCGTTTCGCTCGTGGTCTCGCCGTGGGTGCTACCTGATCAAGCAGATGCAGCAGGCTCATTTAGCGATATTCATCCTGATCACGAAGAGCTTGTGAATCGCTTAGTCGATGCTGGAATTATTACTGGTTACCCTGACGGTACATTTCAGCCGAATAAAACGGTCAGCCGTGCAGAAGCGGTAACGATGATTGGCCGAGCGATTGGATTAAATGGTGAGAAGGTGGAAACGGCATTTAGTGATGTTCCGAAAGAACACTTCGCATCGGGTTATGTGGCGAATGGAAGTAGTCAAGGGATCATTGCTGGATTTTCCGATGGCATGTTTATGCCGAACGATGGTGTCACAAGAGCGCAAATGGCGGTGTTCTTATCACGTGCATTTTCGTTAACGGAGACGAGCCAAATTTATTATCGTGACGTCACCTCGAGTACATTTGGGTATGCGAGCATCAATCAAGTGACGACGGCGTTGATTGCGACCGGTTATCCTGATGGCACATTTGGTCCTGATAATCCGACGACACGTATTGAATTTGCACAGTTTATCGCACGAACGCTTTACCCTGAATACCGCGTGGAAGCAGCTCCGCCAACAGACATTAAAGATGAAGAGATGACAAAGGCGGTTGTCTTTAATGCACCGAACGGATTAAATGTCCGCTCTGGCCCATCAACATCGTATTCATCGATTGGTCGCCTTGCCAACGGTACAGAGGTTAGCTATCACGGGACGGAAGGCATTTGGGCGAAGTTTATTTATAATGGGCGCGAAGCTTACGTATCCACCCATTACTTAAGAGATCCGTCTCAACCGGCATCTGGCCTTAAAGGTCGAACGATCGTCGTTGATCCTGGTCACGGTGGGAAGGACCCTGGTGCAGTCGGTTTTGGCTACACTGAAAAAGAAGTCGTCCTAGCTGTTGGTTTGAAGCTTGAGAAGAAATTAAAAGACGCCGGTGTTAATGTCGTGATGACACGTAAAAATGATGTCTTTCTTGAACTATCGGAACGAGTGGACATCGCACATCAGAACAATGCTGATTCCTTTGTTTCACTTCATGCCAATGGAGCTGGTGCGCATGCGGCGAACGGAACGGAAACGTACTGGCAATCCACTAACAGTGCAGCAGAAAGTAAGAAGCTTGCAGACCAAATTCAAAAGAATCTCATTGCGGAACTAGGCACGAGAGATCGTGGCGTCAAAGAAGGAAACTTCCACGTCATCCGTAATACACGGATGCCAAGTGTTCTCGTTGAGCTCGGCTTTATTACAAATGAAGAAGAAGCAAGAAAACTAGGTTCTGATAGTTTCCAAGAAAAAGCAGCAGAAGCGATCTTTAATGGGATCGTAGAATTTTATAACTAACAAAAAATAGTACCTATCACTGCGATAGGTGCTATTTTTATACTTGCATTATAGTATACTAAAGCTAGTAGAACGTCTATTTGATAAGTAGGAGGCATACTTTTTGAAAACATACAATAGTTATAGACTACTTCTAGCATTAACGTTAGCGTTTCTATTTCTTCCGCTAGCTAGTCATGCGACGGTTGAAGAGACTCATGTGATTATTCATTTTAATGATGCGATTGATGATGAGGTTGTGATGGAGCATGGTGGAACGATACTTGATACGTTTACGCTGATACCGGCATTAACTGCAAGCCTGACACCGGAGTCGATCATAGAGTTAGAGAAACTCGAGGCGATACATACGATTGAAGAGGATGCCATTGTAGAAGTAAACCAAGCGAGTGTCGATTGGGGAGTGGCGAAAACGAATGCTCCAGCGGTTTGGGACAACGAAGTAACTGGTGAAGGTGTAAAAGTTGCCGTCATGGACACAGGGATTGCGACCGATCACCCCGATTTAGAGGTTGCAGGTGGCGCGTCATTTGTTTCCTATACTGGTGATTATGATGATGATCACGGCCATGGCACACATGTCGCCGGAATTCTTGCAGCCAATGGCCAGTTAATAGGAATGGCACCAGATGTAGAACTCTATGCGTTAAAAGTATTAGATGACAAAGGCAATGGATTTCACTCAGGGATTATCCGAGCATTAGAATGGTCCGTTGAACATGAGGTAGATTTGATTAATTTAAGCATGGGTGGGGCAGATTACTCGTCAGCACTCGAAGCGGCGATCGACCATGCTTATAATGAAGGTATTCTCATTATCGCTGCCGCTGGAAATAGTGGTACTGCAAACGGAGAAGATACAACGACAGAGTACCCAGCCAACTTTGACAATGTGATCGCGGTTGCAGCAACCGATAAAGACGATCAGCGAGCAGACTTTTCAGCAACAGGTGATGCTGTTGAAGTAGCAGCTCCGGGAGTACGCGTTCAGAGTACACATTTAAATGGTGATTACAAACTGATTAGTGGCACATCAATGGCCGCGCCACATGTGACTGGTCATCTTGCCTTATTAAAACAAGCTCGTGCAGATGTAACGAATAAAGAACTTCGCGAACTTTTACATACACAAACGATTCAGCTTGGCACAGGAGAACGTAACAATCTCTACGGTTACGGACGAATTGAGTTACCTACTGATTTAACTGTTAAAGAGATTAAGGAACCGTTAGTGCCAGTTGAGCTCAGTGCAGATGTTACAGCGGAAAAAGTA
This sequence comes from Desertibacillus haloalkaliphilus, assembly GCF_019039105.1. Taxonomy (NCBI): domain Bacteria; kingdom Bacillati; phylum Bacillota; class Bacilli; order Caryophanales; family Bacillaceae; genus Desertibacillus; species Desertibacillus haloalkaliphilus. The sequence continues at coordinate 198,389 of NZ_JAHPIV010000003.1, forward strand.
ACGCTAAACTGGCTACCAACGATAGATCAAGAGAAGGTCGAAGCCTATATCATTTACCGGGATGGCAAGCGAGTCGCTAAGGTTGAGGGAGAACACACTACTTATATAGAAGAAATAGAACCTGGCACCTATACGTATGAAGTAAAAACAGTCACTGTAGATCATGGTGAAGTTATCAGTGAACCATTAACTATAGAAGTGGTAACACCTGAACCCGAGCCATTAGAAGCACCTGACTTCATAGACTTTAATGAAAGAGCTTGGTACGCACCTTATATGACAGCCCTTTACCATCAAGATGTTATCGGTGGTTTTGAGGACGAAACGATCCGTCCAAATAACGAAATCACTAGAGCAGATGCGACGATCATGCTCGTTCGTGCCCTAGAGCTTAACCCAACTGTCAACGAGCAACGCTTTACCGACGTCAGTTCAGCACATTATGCAGCTTCAGCGATTGAAACGGCTGCCGCCCATGAGTTAATCGCAGGGTACAGTGATCAAACATTTCAACCGTCAGCCGAGATCACCCGCGGTGAAGTCGCAGTCATCTTAACACGATCTTTTTCACTCTCACCGGTAGAAGCACCACAACGATTTACTGATGTAGAGGCAACGTACTTCGGCTCAGCCGCGATCGAGCTTGTAACTTCAGCAACGATTGCCACAGGTTACCCTGATGGTATGTTTCAACCACAAGCATCTGTTTCTAGAGCCGAGTTTTCCGCGTTTCTCGCAAGAGCACTTGAACACGAAAAAAGCGAACATCCATAGTGGACGTTCGCTTTTCTTATAGAGTTTGTTCAAAAGGGGGGGGTTTTTCCCCGTTTGAACAAACTCGAAGCAATGAGCGGAGCCGCTGCAGGTTTTTAAAAGCCTGCTAGGAGTGTTTTTTCCTAGCAGGCACGCAGCGAGTGAAGCCATTGCAAAAAAACTTTTAAAAAAACACGTACTATTATTAATCTAATTGTAGAGCGTTTGAAACCATTTTTGCAAATTGTGCTCGGGTTACATCTTCATCTGGTCGGAAGCTACCGTCTCCATAACCAGTAATCACTCGGAATGAGCCAAGTGCATTGACTTCTTCATAAGCACGGTGGTCAGCAGGAACATCACTGTATGTCACATGGATACGATCTGCTGTTACATCAAATGCTTGAGCGAATAAAAGCGCTACTTCTTCACGTGTGACTGGCTTTTCAGGTTCAAAGGCTTCAGATGTAAACACGTCTGCAAAGTAGTTGGCATCTGCTGCCGCTTGAATCGATCCCGCTGCCCAATGGTTATTAGGAACATCACTATAATTGCTAATGTCAACGTCACGGTCTAAGCCTTGAGCTTTAGCTAGAATCTCAGCTGCTTGTGCACGAGTGACAAGGTCATTCGGTTCAAACAAGCTTTGATCATATCCGCTAAAAATTCCATCTTTACTTAATTGTTTAATTTCATCATGTGCCCAATGGTGTGCTGGAACGTCATGATACTCTCCAACTGGTAGAGCTGCTAAAACTTCCGGTTCAGGTTCAACAACCTCAACTTCTTCATCTGCATCATCTAGTACACGCTTCGCACCTAAGTAACGAGGGGCCCAATAGTAGGGGTCATTAACTGAAGAAATTGTAATACCTCTTGAAGAAGAAGCGTGAATAAATTTATTATCACCAACATATATTCCAGAGTGGGATGGACCTGGTTTGTATGTTTCAAAGAAAACAAGGTCACCTTTCTTTAATTCTGATTTACTAACGCTTGTCCCAGCGTTGTATTGGTCACTAGCCGTACGTGGTAGTTGAATGCCTGACTGGTCAAATACATAGTAGATAAAACCTGAGCAATCAAAGCCACTCGGTGACGATCCCCCGAATTGATAGGGAACACCGATCTGTTTTTTTGCGTTCGCAATAATCTCATCGGCTGACGCATATGTACTAGAGACGTGTAGGAACGAAGAAAAAATTAGCGTAAAGACGAGTAGCGGGATAAACTTCCTTGACACAATATCACTCCTAATTTCATAAATTTACATATTCTTATAGAATCGTTGGTTTATTTCGTCGATTAATCGGGAAACACAATGAACAGTCTACCATATGTATCCATAGATTAATGTTACAATCAGTTAACAAAACTATAATATTCGGATGACGAACCATTTTTATATGGTAGAAATATAAAAAAGCAAAACTTTCCATGTCGAATTTAACAGAAAAAGTAAGCAAAAGGCTATGAAAAGGAAAATTTCTGTAGTAGAATGTAGTTAAATGTCCATCCCAATTTTACTAATCTTTCTCTTACATACCGCGTTGTGGTGAAAAGTGAAGATTTTGTAGCGAGAAGAAAATAAATGCAGTAATGGTTGACAATGACTGTTGACGTAATTATACTAATCTTGCAGGTAAAATTGGATATTCACTAATTGAAGGGGGCGTGCGTTTGATAACGATTTAATAGTTTGAAAGAGTAGATTAGAGAATCCGTTATTAAGTCTTATCATCACGATTGGCCCTTTCGAAGTTAGTAAAGCGTACAAAAACTTTTGTACATAAATAAAAGGAGGAATTTTAAGTTATGGCTTACCAACCAAAGTCTTACCGTAAGTTTTTAGCAACTTCTGTATCAGCAGCAGTTGTAGCTACAGCTGGTGTTTCAGCTGTATCAGCAGCACCATCTTTCCCTGACGTACCATCTGATATCTGGTATGCAGATGCAGTTTCTTATCTAGTAGAAAAAGGTGCAATCAACGGAATGCCTGATGGCACATATGCACCAAGTGAAGGAGTTACTCGTGCACAAGCTTCAGCAATGCTAGCAGACGCACTTGAACTTGAATTAAGCGAAAACCCAAGCCTTTCTTTCACAGATACAAGCAATGATGCTTGGTATGCAGCTTCTGTTGAAGCACTAGTAAACGAAGGAATCATTCAAGGTCTTCCTGACGGATCATTTGCACCTGGTGAAACAATCACTCGTGCACAATTCGCTGAGATGGTTGTAGACGCTTATGGTCTTGAAGCAGATGCTTCAGTTGAAATTCCTTTCAATGATACAGTAGCTGGCGCTTGGTACGAAGATGCAGTTAACACTCTTTACTCTCTAGGAGTAGTAAATGGTATGACTGAAACAACTTTCGGACCTGGTGAAACTGTAAACCGTGCACAAGCTGCAGTGTTCTTACATAGAACTCTTGAGCCAAGTGAGCGTGTAACGCCTGTAACTGCGGAATTAGAAGTTACAGCAGTAAATACTCTTACTAGTGATGCTCGTTATGTTGAAGTTGAGTTCAACAAGGCTGTTTCTTCACTTTCAAACTCTGATGTCCGTATTCAAAACAAGAGTTCTGAAGAGCGTGTAGGTGTTAAGGACGTTCAATTAGCAGCTGACGGTAAAACTGCTACAATCGAATTCTTTGAAGATGAAGGCCGTGCTCACGAAGATCGTTACCTTGAGCGTGGGGTTACTTACACTATTACTGTAAGTGCAAATGGTGAGTCTAGCTCAATCGACTATGAGCGTCCATTCTTTACGGAATTAAGAGTTACATCTGTTAGTGCTGAAGACCGTGAATTTAACGGATTTTTGAAATTATCTGAAAACTTCGATGTTGACTTTGAAGAGGTTCTTGGTCAAGAAATCCGTGTTTGGTATAACAGTGACTTTGAAGTAGAGCGTTATGTTGTTGAAGATCGTGACGTAGCTCTAGACGCTGTTGAACTAGAAGAAAATAACGATGGTGAACTAGAAGTTACACTTGTTGGTGCAGATGAAACATTTGACCTAGTTGCTGACAGTGATTTGACTGTATTCGTAGATGGTAAATCGGGTTCTCTATCTGATGGCGACGAGTTTGACTACGCTAAAGTTGTATTTGACCGTCATGGAGATGTAGCATTTATCAATGCATACAACTGGGACAGCTCGTTACTAGTTGAAGAAGTAGACGGATATGATGTATTTGCATATGGCGAAGAAAAAAGCTTTGAAGACTTCACAATCGTTAAAGATGGAAAAACAATCAGCCTTGAAGATGTTGAAGCTGGAGACGTAATCTTCTACAACGATAATGCAGAATATGCAGAGGTATTCACTAGCACTGTAGTTGGTCCAGTAGAAACTGTATTCTCTGGTTCAATCGAGGTTAATGGTGAAGAGTATGACTATCAAAACGCTGATAGAGGTATTGCTTCTCGTTATATCGATGAGGATGGCGACTTCGCAGGATTCGGTACTGACGCTGCACTACAATATAAAGAAGCTGAAGGCGATGTAACTTTATTCTTAGACCGTGCAGGAAACTTACACTTTATCGATGGAGATCTAGGTATAGTTGAAACTGATACTTATGGTGCGTTCTTAGAAGAAGATATCATTGGTTATGCTGTAATTGATAGCAGACCACGACTTGAGCTTTCAACGATTAAAGAAAATGGTGAAGATGATGTATATGACTTCCCACTATCTGATCTTGAAAAGATCACAGTAAATGGAACAGAATATGAAGTTGGTGAAGATGATAATACACCATGGGAGATCGGTGGATTTAAGCTTGATAGTAACAGTACTCCTACTGAAATTGAAGTTTATCAAAAAGACAATAGAAGTACTTCTACTTCAATCTCACTACCATTGGCAGGAACAGGTGAAACTGTAATTGAAGTTACATTTGATGAAGATGAGAAGGTTGTTGAATTAGAATTCTTCACAGCAAGCACATTTACTGCAGACTCTGACAGTGACATTGAGCTTGAAGCAGGCGACAGATACGTAGAAATTACTGGTGGTGCAGATAATGGTGATGAAAAGCGTATTAGACAAAGCACGCCGGTATTCATTGCTGAAGCTGATGAAGATGTTGAAGTAACTACTTGGGGAGAACTAGAAGACATTGAAGTCAATGAAGCATCTGTTTACTTCGATGGAGACAATGTAACTTATTTAGTCCTTACTGATATTGATGCTGATAAAGAAGAAACAGAAGAAGAAGGTGTAGTCACTGAGCTACGTTACAACAGTGATGATGAGTTAGATCGTATTAAAGCATACATCAATGGTGAAATCGTTACTTTACACGTAGATGAAGACTCTGACGCTGCAAATATCAGTGAAGGAGATATCGAGGTTGGCGAGCCAGTTGAAATTACAATTGATGATAACAGCGGATTAGTATTAGGTATTGAAGTACTAAGCTCATTAACTGTAGAAGTAGATCCAGACGAAATCAATGTAGTTGATGGTAAATTTACAATTGCAGATGGAAGCCGTACTTTCGAACTTGAAGAAGGTGCAGTAATCTATGATGCAACTGACTTAGATGACATTGAAATTAAATCTTCATTAAGCCATCTGCGTAGCCTAGAAGCTGATAACAGCGTTAAAGTTGTAATTGCTGCTCAAGGTTCTGACCTTGTTAAGAAAGTGATTATTACTGCTGAGGGTGCTGGTGAAACTGAAACTGAAGTTGCTACTGATGGTAAAGTAACTTATATTAACTCTAATGGTACATCTGTTGATATTGGGGATGAAAACTTTACAGCAGTTGATGATGCTGAAACATTCTTCAACGATAACAAGTGGATTGTTGGTGCTGGTGCAGAAGTAAGCTTTGAAACAAACGCAGCTGGTGAGATTTATGAAGTAACTGTTCTTGCTCTACCAGAAGGTACAACGGTTGCTCAATCAGATGCTGCTAATGTAGTTGGAAATGTAACAACGGTAGTTGGTCAAGGTTCTGGAGCAACAATTGACCTTGAAGATACTGGTTTAACAGTAGATGCTGCAACTACTTTTGAAAATGTTGAATTTATTGCAGACGCACCTACTGAAAACTTAGTAGTAGATGTTGCTTCTACATTAAAAGATGTAACAATTGGCTCTAACGTTGCTGTAACTGGTTCAGCTACAGTTACACTAGAAGGAACTATTGATGCTGATGCTGATGCATTCGATGGTGCAAATGCTGTTGACACAAGTGATGCTACATTAGTAACTGCATTAGACAATGCTACTGCGGGATTAACAGGTACACCTGCAATCAGTGCTGGAAATGTAGATGCTGATATTGTTATTGATACATTAGATACGCTTACAGCTGACTTCTTAGGTGCTGTGACAGCGGTAGAACTTGAAGATGGAGACGGTGTAGTAATTACTGTTTCTGAAGATGATTATGATCTAACTGCTACTACTTTAACTATCGATCAAGGAGTTATCACAGCAGCTGATGATTATACATTAACAATTACAGCTGATAACTATGCTGATATTACACAAGGTAGCTTGATAATTACTGAAGGTGCTGTAGCTGCTTCTGAAAGTTCTGCTTCTTCTATTGATGGTGGAGATGGTACTGCTACAATTAAAGTTACAGTTAAAGACCAATATGGTAACCCTGTAAGTGGCTTAGCTGCAACTGATTTTGTTGGAGATGATGGTACTAATAATGAAAACTTTGCAACTGCTCCTTTCAGTGCATTTGATAATACTGATAACGCAAATGGCGTTTATGAAGTGACATATACAAATGCTTCAAATGGAACTTACACTCTTACAATTACTGTTGATAGTGTAGAAATCACTGATAGTTTATCTGTTGAAGTATCAGGTAACTAATTAAGGATAGTTAAAGAATCGGTACTATGTACAAAAAAAGGGAATCGTGCCTGTCGCGCCCCGAACTATGTCGAATGACATGATAGAAAGAAGTCTTGTGGAGGGAAATCTCTGCGAGGCTTCTTTTTTTAATCAAAACGTAAAAATAGGTTCCTGCAATACCGTTTGGCTCTATACTGAATGTTGTGGTCATGCCTATGAAATCAGTGGGTGGTAGCCCACTGATTTCATAGGCAAAAAAAACACCCAATCCACTCTCTTTGTTAATCTAAAGTCACCACAACTATAAGAAATAACGGAGAGGGATTAAGATGTATAACAATACTATCATAAGTTTATTGGGGATTAAAGACAAGCATGTAGAGATCGTTGATTCAGAAGAAGGAAAGGACTGTTTTTGGTTCGAACTTCATACAAAAGTTCGTAAACAAAAATGTCCAAAGTGTAGTGAGAAAACAAAGCGTGTTCATGGATACCGCTGGCAAAAAAGCGCCGGTATCGTTGTATGTCATGCTCTCATAGCTTTTTTGAGAAGTTTTCTTTTGTTGATCGATACCAGCGTCATACGGTGATGTTAGCTCAAGAAGGTCTTTCTTTAAGTGCAGAGATGTCCTTCACACATGCCGGACAGTTAATTGGAGTAAGTGTGAATCGTCTATTATGTATGTTTGACCAAAGAAATGTTCCAGTAAGTAAAGTGCTCCCCCGTGCGATAGTCATTGATGAATTTAAAGGGGATGCAGATAAAGAGAAGTTTCAGACGATTATTGTAGACGTGGAGAAGCGAAAGTCATTGATGTATTACCAGATCGCTGCTCAGAAACAATTGAGAACTACTTCAAACAGTGCGATACAGGGAACGTAGAAATTGTAGTTATTGATCTATCAAAGTCATTTAAGGAAGCTATTCGTAGACAGTTGGGTGATCCTTTGATTATTGCCGATCGATTTCACTTTATGCGTCAAGGTTACTGGGCATTTGATCAGGTTCGAAGAGATGTACAACATGAACTATACAAGCGATATCGCCTTCGATTAAAACGAAATAAAGAAATCTTGTGGAAATCACCACTTAAGCTTAGTCAAGAAGGACAAGAAAGAGTAGAAGAACTACTTAATCACCATCAACGTCTTCGTGAAGCGTATGAATTAAAGAATGAATTAGATTGGTGGTTCAAAACAAGTAACGCAGAAAATGCAAAAGAAGGTTTAGAAGCTTGGTTTGAGAAAGTTGAAAAGTCAGGAAATGAAGCATTTAAAAAGGTTGTTAAAACCTTCAAACGCTGGAAAAAGGAGATCTTACATTCTTTCATGTACCCCTATAATAACGGGTATATTGAAGGTGTAAATAATACAACCAAAGTGATCAAGCGTATGTCTTATGGAATCAAGAGCTTTCAAAGACTACGAAAGAAGATTTTGTGGCGACAAATGGTTAGAACCAATGCGGCCTAGGCCGCATTGGTTCTAAGAGAGAATTGGTAATCTCTGCACCACAACTTTTGACAGAGAGCCATTCATTTTTATACTAAGGTAGACAAAGATTAATAGACTTTGTTATTCCTTGTTGAGATGACTTGGTTTAGTTCTCAAAGAAAAACAAATGGAAATAATAGCTTAAGTGCAGTTCATACTTAGTTCATATTTGTTCTGTACAATTCATTAGAAATTATAAATAGAAGCAAGCAATCCAGATGCTTAGAACATAATAAGTGTTAAGTAAGTTATATAGTGAGCTGGTAACTAGAGAAAATAAATTTTGTTTAAGGTTATAGAATGTGACTCTTTACAAACAAATACCATTCTTTACTTACATGTTTTCATATAAACTATGGTAAAATTCCTTGAAGAGGGAACCTCTATTATTCATATAGTATAATAGACAAAGGTTTTACATAGATTAAGGGGGGAATATAATGACCTACAAATCAAAGCCATATCGATTGTTTTTAGCAGCTACAGCTTCTGCCACGGTAGTGACCACAGTTGCCACTCCGGTTGCTCCAAACAGTGTAGTGAATGCTGATGGAAGTGAAGTTAGCTTCGCAGATGTTTCTGGTCATGCGTATTATGAAGAACCGATTCAAGCGTTAGTTGATAAAGGGATCATAAAAGGATATGCTGATGGGACATTTAAGCCTGATAACCGTGTTACTCGTGCTGAGGTAGCACAGATCATTGTTGATACGCTTGACATTGATACAACAAATGTAACAAGCCCTGGATTTACTGATGTAGACGTAGACGACTGGTATTACGGGTCAATCGCAGCCCTTGTAGAAAAAGGGATCGTCAATGGATATAAGGACGGTTCATATAACCCTAATGGCTCGATAACACGTGCTGAAATGGCAAAGGTATTAGTAGAAGCTTTCTCTGAGCTTGAGCTTAACATGCTAGAATTAAACTACTTCTTACTAATAGAACAAATTGAAGCATTAGAGCGTGGCTTTGTCTAATAAGGAATGAGAGGCATTATAAATAGAATAATGTGTGATGGTATGTAGTAGAAGTCTTGCGGAGAGAAATCTCTGTGAGGCTTCTTTTCTTATATAGGAGAGCATCATTCTTTTGTCGATTTCTCTCATTTTGGTTTTATACGATGTATCTAATGATCTATAAATTGTAGCGTTAACTCTATTTGACTAAACATTTAGTCTCGTTACTGTGGTAAAATAGTCTAGTATTTACAAATATTATAAATTACTAAAGGGGGATTATATGGGTTATAAATACAATCCAAAGTCATATAGAAACTTTTTAGCTAGTTCAGTAACAATGGTATCAGCGGTTGCTGTTGGTGCCTCTTTTGTACCATCTACTGAAAATGTTGAGGCTGCAACTTTTTCTTTTCTAGATGTTGCTGAAGATGCCTATTACTATGAGCCTATTACATACCTGGTCAATAAAGGTTCAGTAAAGGGTTATAATGACCAAACATTCAAGCCAGATGATCATGTTACGAGAGCAGAGGCTGCTAAGATGATTGCAGACACAATTGGTCTTGATACCACAGGTACAACAGGATCTAGCTTTTCTGATGTAGAGGATGATTTATGGTACACAGGTGCGGTATCAGTTATGGCAGATTTGGGTGTTATTAACGGTTATCCTGATCATACATTTAAGCCTCATGAAAAAGTTACACGAGCAGAAATCGCGAAGATGATAGTAGAAGCCTATCAGTCTATCGATAAGCAAGAAGCTGACAATCTATTTGATGATGTTAAAGATGATGCTTGGTACAAACAGTATGTGGGAGCATTGGTTGAAAATAATGTAACGACAGGGAAATCAGCGTCAACATTTGCACCAGATGACTTCGTAACACGCGGGGAAGCTGCAACATTCCTTTACCGAAGTGATCAAGTACCTGGATCCAGTTCTCAAATTACGAACATTGGAGAAGAAACCCTAGAAGTTGATGGTGTTACCTACCAACTTTCAGATGAAGTTAAAGGTATTTTTAATGAAGAGAACATTGATGTTTTAACGGGTGCTTATGTTGATTTTGAGGTAGAAGAAAAAAAGATTACGACACTTACATATTTAGAACTAACGAATTCAGGTGATTTTGCTGACGATGAATCAAGTAATCAATTAGTGTTAGAAGGAAATGGTTCGGTCATTGATGGGGATGTTAAGGTCAGAGCTGACAATATATCAATTGAAAACCTTGAAGTGTCAGGTGATCTTGAAATTGCAGTTGAAGTAACTGAATCCTTTTATGCGAACAATCTGAATGTTAAAGGTGAAACACTCATTAATGACAAGGATGTAGCTGTTGCATCAGTTAGTATTTTAAACACGAACCAAAACAGTGTTGTATTCGAAGATAGTCATTTAAACCGTGTAGAAGTTCATAAGAATGATGTTGAAGTAGAAGCAAAAGGGTCAACGACTGTTCAAGAGATCAATTTCTCACGTAATGCAGCCTTTACTGCAAGTGAAGGTGTTGAAGTTTCAATACTTAAGCTTGAAGATGGTGCAGAAAGCGTTGAGGTTAATGCTACTGTGCAAGAAGTTATCGTAAATAGTTTAAATGAAACAAGCCTTTCAGGTGATGCGCATATAAGTAACATTAAGGTAGATGGAGAAGGCGCCTTCACTCTTAGTGTGAGTGGTCAAGTTGGTAACGTTGAAATAAGTAATGAACATGCAAAAGTTGAGTTAGCAGATGGCGTGAGTATTGATAATATTGCTACACCTGAGGGAGCGGAAGTTGGTGACCTCGTTAACGATTATGATAACGTAAAAGGGCAAATTGATAGTGTTAATGGTGAAGGTAGTACAGCACCTAGACGTGGAAGTGGTGGCTCAAGTTCAAGCTCAAACTCGAGTTCATCTGAACAGGACTCTAATAATGATGAGCCTGAGAGCCCTGGTGATGCTGACGTAGAGGTAAGTGTTGATACAATATCCAACCTAGAAGAAACGGTATCTGTAGGTGAAGCTTTTGAATTACCTGAAACAGTGACAGCCGAAATGGAAGACGGTTCTGAGGCAGATGTGGAAGTGCTTTGGGGTTCAGGTACAGCTTACACAAATGATGTGGGTACGTTTGAATATGAAGGGGCAGTTGAAGATTATGAAGGTAAAGTAAAGCTTACCTTACATGTTGTACTTGACGGTTATGAAGAAAAAGAGAATGGTAGCGTTGCAGTTGTTACAAATAAAGCTGCAGCAACTTATGCCAAAGATGTTATTACCGTTCAGGAATTAGAGGTTACTGAGGACATTCAATTACCTGAAAACTTAGGTTTACCGGTAACGATTCCAGAAGGTGTTAATGGTATTACAGTTGATTTAAACGGTAATGAACTTGAAGAAGTGACTGTTCAGGGAGAGAATGTTACGCTCAAAAACGGAACGATTGAAAACATCAAGCTAGAAGAGGGCATTCAAAACCTTACACTAGAGGATATTGATGACTATGCTCGAAGCGAGCACCTCATAGATCAAGCTGGTATTGCATCAGTTGTTTTAGCAGGTAATACGGAGCTTCAAGGTGATGTGCTTATAAAAGAGTCAGTTGAATTGACTGGAGAAGGGAACGGAGAAATTACTGGTTCTGTTCGTGTTGAAACGCCTGAAAGTGTCACTCTTTCTGCTCCAATTCATTCAGTAGTTGTTGAAGAGCTCAATGATAGTATCTATATTCGTGAAGATATAGAACGCATAATTGTTCGAGAAGATGCAACTATTTATCTAGCAGATGGTGTTGAGATTGATCAACCTGAGAAGCGTACAGGAGTTGAAGTAACTGTAGAAGACCAAGGCGATGCTGTTGCCGCATTACAAGTGGTGAGTATTTTATCTTCTGATGATACCTTGGAATTTGAAGAAGTTGTTGATACCTTTGATCTAGACCGATATATAGGCGTTGCAGAAAACTTTCTAGAAGCTGCGGATATTGGTGATCAAGATGGTCAATTCCCGGAGTGGGTACACGAAGAACTTCAAGGTAAATTAGCTGAGGCAAAGGAGAACCGAGAAAATGTCATTGTAGAAGCAGAGGATGTTGAGGCTGAACAAGAAAAGGTTGATGGGTTCACAATTAACATCCGCAAGGCACTAGACGACTTTAGTGATGAGCGTATATTTGTTGACACTGCATCATTCCGCTCGCACCTTCGTGCCATGGAGCAACTACTTGCCCGCACAGCCATTGGTGACACATATGGCCACGTTCCAGAAGATGCTTATAATGAATTTGAGGCGGCGGTAGAGAGAGCTAGAAATGCATTGGCATCAGGTTTGAGCAAAGAGGATAAACCTGTAGAAGAGGAAGCTCTCCATCAAGCTGAAGAAGACTTTCGTGACGCCTACGTTGAACTGCCTTTCTTTAGTAGAGACTCTTATACGGTTGAAGGTGAAATGACGTTTGAGGTACAAGGTGAAGGAGAAGAGTTTACAGACTTTGTTGAATTTAAAGTCTATGACCACGAGTACGAAGGCTATGAGACGACAGGGTGGTCGATTTGGAGTGATTATGAAGAAGATCTTTGGGTCGGAATGACTGCAAGAAGACTAAATTCAGGTCATATCAATTTATTCGAAGCGGAGCAAGTGTACTATACGGTTGCCACTAACCAACATATATATACAGGTACATTTACAATTGATGAGTTTGAGGAAGGTAAAGTCATTGAATTGGTACCAGAAGAAGTAGAAACAGGAACTTTAGATATACAGGTACCTTTTGCTGGTGATAACTTTGAGTTAGAAGGAATTGTAATAGAGAATGAAGATTACAGCTACAGCGATTCAGAATGGCATCATATATATGAGGTAGCTGAATCAACTGAGGTCCCAGTAGGCGATTATACTATTCAAGTTTATGGGCATGACGACGATCACGAATATATTTTAAGTCAGACAGGTTTTGGCATTACTGAAGGGTTAAATACTGTTACATTTAATGAAGATGAAGTTGATCAAGTAACCATTGAGTGGGAGGACTTTACCGGATGGCAATTTGAGCCTTCAAGGTACTCTGCATCAGGTAGTCATACTCGTTACTGGCGTTCATTCCATGATGAGTCACGTATTCCACACCCATCAATTATGGTTCATAAGGATTATGATTTTATTGAGGCTGAATATTATGCGAATCACAGTGAGCGTAACGAGCAATGGCGTTATCGTGTTGATATGGAACGTGATCAAAAAGGCCAAGATGAAGTCATTCGTACATCTCCGCACTTTGAATTTGAGATTAACGAATTTCAAAACTTTGAAGGCTATATCATTGATAATGCTGATGCTCCATTCCATCACTATTTTCATATTGACCTAGTTAACGACTTTGGCCATCGTCTGAACGATCTTTATTTCTTCCATGATGGTACGTTCTTAGAATATGGTGGAGAAGTCACTGTCAGTGATGGTGAAAATGAAGGAGTTAAAAATCTCTCCTATGTATGGGATTTTAACCAGGCATCAATAGCTGAAATATTACCTGGTGTTACTGGAGAGGTTGAGATTACATTCTCGATGGGAGATTTGCCATTTTTAATTCCTGATAAAACAATCACCGTTTTTGTAGGTGAGGAAGGTTCTAGCGAGTGGGAAGGACCGTCGGAGGAGAATGAAGCAAACGATCCTGATATTGAGTTAATTGAAAAAACAGCATTAATTACCGATGTGAGAACTAGTGCTGATGGATATATTGAACGAATTGGTGCTTTTATTGATGGGGAGGAAATACGGTTATCTGTAGATGCAGGTATGGAAATAACTAACCTATCAGCGAGTGATGTTGTTGACCTAACGCTGAATGAAAATACCGATGAAGTGATTTCTGTTGATTTAATTGATCCCGAGTTAGTACTCACTGAACGTGAAGTGAACCCAGAGGAAGTAAGCGTGGTGGATCGTACGTTCAAAACAATGGACGGAGATGAATATAGATTAACGGATGACACTTATATTTATTTTGCAGCAGAACTAGAAGAAGTCGAAATTACTACTCTGAGAGATTTAAGGGATCTAGAAGCAGACAATGAAGTGACGGTTGTGTTAGCAGAAGAGGGCTCTTTATATGTAGAGAAAGTAATTGTGACTAGAGATGGAGAAGAGTCATCTGATACATCTACAACTGAACTAACGGAATTGGTATTGAATCCAGAGGAAGTAAATGTTGCAGATCAAACATTTTCAACTACAGATGGAGTTGAGTATGAATTAGTATCAGAAGGTGAAGTGTATTTTGACGCAAGTGTAACCAGCTCAGGAGAGGAAGAACAGGGCCGACTCAGAGATTTAAGTGATTTAGAAATAGACAATGAAGTGACAATAGTGTTAGTAGAAGAAGGCTCTATGTATGTAGAGAAGGTAATCGTAACAAGAAATGAGGTTATCGCTTCAGTTGCTAATAATCCGTATGTTGATGGAGCTTCAGTTACATTTAAAGAAGACAATGATGTTAAAGTAACTACATCTAATGAAGATGAAGACTATCAAACACAAACATTTACTGCAAATGCAACAGTAGTGAGCGAAGAGACCTATATGGTGGAAGGTCATGAATTTGCTGAGTATGCAGGTACAGTGACTTTGCGACAAATATAAAGGTTATTGACTATCCATTTTGATGATTAGAAAGCATCACACCGAACTTTTCATAAGCTTTGGTGTGGTGCTTTTTTTGCACTTTCGGGCATCACGGTGCCTGGCACCTAATAAACACAAGGCAGGTGATATAACTTATCACTCGAACTTTCGGAACATTTGAAAATATTTGTCGAAATGCTAAAAAGTCCCTTTATTTTCTGATAATATATAGTGCGCATAGAACTTTTATAGTAGGGATGTGGTAGTGGTGATTGACTTTAGAAGGATGTTAGTACTGGTTTTTGCAGTACTTATGATGCTGACAAGTGCTTCATTTGCCAGCGAAACGTCCTCATTTAGCGATGTTGAGCAGTATGAGGATGAAATTAATCATTTAGTTCAAGAAGGGATTATTAGTGGCTTTCCAGATGGTACCTTTCGCCCAGGTGAAGATGTGATTCGCTTACATATGGTTCAGATGGTGATGAATACGTTGGGGGATAGTACCGAGGCGACAATAGCACCAGATTACCGTGATATTTCTGAAGAGCGGGCTGGGTTTTCAGCAGTAGCTCGGGCAACGGAGCTTGGAATCGTGTCAGGGAATAATGGCGCATTTTTTCCTGATGATCCGTTGACGAGAGCTGAGCTTGCGGTTATTTTTGTGCGAGCCTTTCAGCTTGAAGGAGAAAGTAACGTAACTTTTAATGATGTTTCAAATGAGCATTGGGCACGTGATGCGATTTCAATACTAGCGGCCAATGAGATTACGACGGGTTATCCAGATGGGACTTTTCGTCCGAATGACCCTGTATCAAGAGCGCACTTATCCGTATTTTTATCTAATTATTTAACAGATCAAGCTCATGGGCCGAATGATCACACTGAAGCGAACCCGGATCATGGATCGAATGATCACAACGAAGCAAGTCCAGATCATAGTACGAATGACGATGCTTTAGCTGAGTCGCCATATACATACAATGTTGTTGCGCGAGAAGCGACGTTGGAGCGTACGGCAACACAGACGGTTCCGGTTTGGGGCTACGATGGCGTTGTACCTGGGACCGAGTTACGTGTGCCAGCTGGTGAGGAGATGACGGTTCATTTTGAAAATCAACTTCCTGAACAAACAACGATTCACTGGCACGGGATTGCTTTAGAAAATGAGATGGATGGCGTGCCGGGGGTGACTCAGGATGCGATCGAACCAGGTGAATCGTTCACGTATCAATTTACACCTGAAGATCCTGGAACATATTTCTACCATTCACACGTTAATAGTAACGAGCAAGTTGGAAAAGGGTTATATGGCGCATTGATCGTTGAAGAAGAGCAGCCGAGCTATGAACGCGATTTTGCCCTGTTCATTGACCCTTTTGGTATCAACGGTAGCATGGGCGCGAACATTGACCATTTGGAAGTCGAGGATGGAGAGCGTGTTCGCGTTCGCTTCATTAACGTAAATACAACAACGCATGAGATCTATGTCAATGGAACAGATGTTGAAGTCACTCATACGGACGGGATGCCTATTCACAACCCAGAGCCCATCCGAGATCAGTTCATTCCGATTGCCCCGGGTGAGCGCTATGATGTTGAGTTTGTAGCAGACAAAACAAAAGACATCTATTTTGCTAGAGCGACACGAGGATCTATTAATCAATCAACAAAGACATTACTTTCCTATGAAGATGGCACGGTGAGTGATGGTGAGATTCCAAGCGACCTTGAATATCAGCCTCTTGAGATTACGACTTATGGTGAGTATATCGAGACTCCAATCTATGAAACAAGTGAATTTGATGTTGAATTTACGATGGACTTAGGAATTACGTCTGACTTCAGTTACACCATTAATGACCATATTTACCCGCATGATTTTGAGCCAATCGAAGTATCTGAAGGTGATCTTGTCAAAGTGACGATGAATAACCCGACCATTGAAGATCATCCGATGCATTTACATGGACACCATTTTTATGTGTTATCGAAAAATGGCGAGCCGATTTCTGGATCAGCTTTGAAAATGGATACGGTGAACCTAAAGCCAGGTGATCATGTGGAAATTGCCTTTGAAGCAGATAACCCTGGGATTTGGATGTTCCACTGTCACATCTTATCGCATGCCAACCAAGGGATGAAAACAAAGGTGATCTACGAAGGCGTGGAGCCTGTTGTTGAAGGTGGTCACCAGCATCATCGTTAATGTGGAAGATTAAATGACGGACAGGGGGTGAAGTGTACAATAAATCCTACTTAAAACGTTTGTCTTACATGTTTACTTTTATTTATTTTAAAAAATTTAGGGGGAATAAAAGAAATGAGTCAATCAAGCAAGTATCGTAAGTTTTTAGCAGCAGCAGCAGTACCAGGGGCAATGGTTGTATCAACGTTTGCAGTTGCAGGAGCGGTTAGCGCGGCAGACGCTGTTGCATTCTCTGATCTTGAAAACGAAAGCGCGGATGCGGTTGAAGCGATTAACAATCTTGTTGCATCAGGGGTTATCGAAGGGTTCCCAGATGGTACATATCGACCGCAAGAAGGAATTAGTCGTCAGCACGCGGCAGTCATGTTCGTACGCGCATTTGACTTATCGACGACAAATGTAACAAACCCTGGCTATGCCGATGTGACAGAAGCACATAAGTACTACAACGAAATTGCTGCAGCTACAGAAGCTGGATTATTTTTAAATGACGGAGGAAACTTTGACCCGGCAGAACCACTTACTCGTGGGGAAGCAGCAGCGGCATTAAGCAGTGCATGGGAACTTGATGCGGAGTCTGATTATTCGTTTAGCGATGACGGTGGTGTGCATGCCGATGCGATTACAGCCCTTGTTGAAAATGGTGTTGTCGGTGGCTTTAGTGATGGAACATTCCGTGAGGGTGAGGCTGTGAACCGCGTTCATTTTGCGCAACTTGTGGACCGTGCCTTTACCATCAATGGTACACCTGCCCAATTTTCAGAAGAGCCAGCTAGTAATGACTTGTTCGAGTCT
Source organism: Desertibacillus haloalkaliphilus (assembly GCF_019039105.1). Taxonomy (NCBI): domain Bacteria; kingdom Bacillati; phylum Bacillota; class Bacilli; order Caryophanales; family Bacillaceae; genus Desertibacillus; species Desertibacillus haloalkaliphilus. The sequence goes on from NZ_JAHPIV010000003.1 coordinate 216,054, forward strand.
GTAGTCGGGGTCCATGACCAAGACACCCTTGTCGTGACGTTTGCAGATGAGGTAACTGATGAAGATATCGAAGCAGCAGGGCTAGCGATTAATCATTATCACCCGAATGGCGTACTAGGCCACCAGCATATTCCGTCAAGCTGGACGATCGAAGGTAATGTCGTTACCTTCACTGATTTTGACTACTTATTCTGGTTACCAACTCATACAGCGACAGTTGATGGTGAGCTGATGTTTGAATGGAACGGTGTTGAGTATGGCTTTACGTATGAAACGCCAGTAGATGGCTACACGGTTGAAGGGGCCACTGCTGTGAGTGAGACAAAAATTGCTGTGAAATTTGCAGAACTTGAAGAGCCAGTAGAGGTAGATGTACTTCCGGATGCCCAAGGACCGCAACTGCCACCACTTGTAGAAGGTGAGCCAGGCGCAGCATTTTTTGAGTATGAAGGTCTGTTATATTTGGCAGGAGAAGTCGTATGGGAAGAAGAGCAGGAAGAAGCGGCGACCCTTGCATCGGTCACAGCTGTAAACAATGACGATACGATCGAAGTAACGTTTAATCAAGATGTGACAGAAGAAGAAATCGAGGTTGGTGATTTCAAAGTAAACCACTATGATGAAGACGGTGAACTGATCCATGTGCACACACCAGCTGAATATACGGTTTCTGATAATAAAGTGACGTTTATGAACTTTGATTTAGCATTTGCCCCAGAATATCATGATGGTGTCGATTTATATGCATCATTTGCAGGCATTGAGACTGAGTTTTTGTATGAAGCGCCTGAGGAAGGTGAGATTGCGGTTGAGTCTGCAGAAGGTGTCGATGATCAAGATACGCTAGTCGTTACGTTTAACCAAGAGGTAACGGATGAAGATATTGAAGTTGGTGATTTCAAAGTAAATCACTATGATGAGGCGGGTGAGTTAATCCACGTTCATACTCCATCTGAATATACGGTTTCCGGCAATGAAGTGACGTTTACGAACTTTGATTTAGTGTTTGCCCCAGAATATCATGATGGAGTTACACTTTATGCATCGTTTGCCGGCATTGAGACTGAGTTTTTATATGAAGCACCTCAAGAAGAAGTAGTGATTACTTCCGTCGTAGCTATTAATGACGATAATACGCTTCAGGTAACGTTTAGTGATGAAGTGACAGAAGAAGACATTGAACTAGGTGACTTTACAGTTAACCATTATGACGAAGACGGTGAACTGATCCATGTCCACACTCCAGCAGGCTTCACAGTAGCTGAAGAGGAAGTAGCTTTCACAGACTTTGACCTACTCTTCGCAGCAGAAGCTCATGATGGCGTAACTCTAGAAGCTTCATTTGCAGGAGAAGAAGTCGAATTTTTGTATGAAGCACCTTAAGTAAGAGGGGGTGCCAGGCACCAGTTGGAGGGTGCCTGGCACCAATCCCTTCTTTTGTTGGTTTTAATTGGCTGCACTGTATAGGTATTATGGACCTATGATCGATCATCTTCATCTATTAAACTATCCATATATCCAGATAAGGAGTGGAAATGAAGATGATCTCAAAAAATAAATTAATGGCGATAGGCGCCGCAACTACATTATTATTTGTATCAGCTTGTTCATCAGATGATACAACAGACGCAGAGAATAATATCGACGACCAAGAGGTAGAACAAGTTGAACAAGACAGTGAAGAGGCTGTAGACGTTAGTTCACTAGAAAGTGATGCAGATCTTACAGAGCAATTAGAGGCTGAGCCGGGAATTGAAAGTGTTATGGTTCAAGTTGAAAGTGGAAGTAATGAATCTGTGAATGTTGATATTGAAATCAACGAAGAGCAAGAACTAAGTCCTGAGGAAGTAGCAACAAAATATTCAGAAGTAATTAAAGAAGTACACCCTGACAAGAAAGTTGATATTATTGTCATCCAGGATGGAGCAATGGTAGAGCAACTGACGGTAGAATAAATCGTTTAGGGTGCCAGGCACCCTCAGAAGAATCAACTACAAATCAAAGTAGTTGATTCTTTTTGCTTTTTAAGAGAGTTACGCGTAATCGTCACAAACATTCACTAATAAAGCGTTGTTCATGCTTACTAAATTCAAAGTAAATCTTTCGCTTGTCGCCAACAATGGGGAGGAGTTTTGATAGTAGCTCTTCGTCATCGATCATTGTCTTAACTTGGTATGGGTAGATTGGCTCGCGGATGCGAATTCCTTTTTGTGTTTCTAAGTCGAATATGAGGCGATTTGTATCAAGGTCTACACCGATGTGCAAGAAATACTTGTTCGATCGTTCAAACAGTTCTTTGATGTAATCATTGATGACAAGAACATAGTCTGTGTTTTCGATGTGCGCCATCTCCTGCTCAGTTCCCACCGCTTCTCCAGCTCTACATAAGATCTCAACAGAGTAATCGCTATTTGGTTTGGTTAGCCATTTAATGTTCATATCTCTCACAACCTTTTGTGAATTATATGTGAGAGCAGGATGAGCTATGAATGAGTTAAATGATGAAGATGGTGACCGAGTAGAAGCTGGCTATGAGTTGATCCTAGACATTAGAGGAGAAACGAATGAGACAGTGACAATTACACTAACTGAAGAAGATGTGAATCGAGGTTACGCTGAATATACGTTTAGTGAAGAGTTATTAAAGCGTCTCCTAGACGGACTCACAGTCGGTAGTGAAATTGAGATTACACCAACCATTACCAATGGTGATGAGGAAGTAAGTGGAGAAACAGTAACGATTGAGATTACCCAAGGGTTACTTAATAACTTATTAACATTGGTAGATGATTTGCTTGACGGTGGCAACGATGATTTAGCGTTGGTAACACCGGTGGTAAGCTTGCTGGATGGCACAGTTTCTGACCTTGCTTATATCTTATCTGGCAAAAAGCCGATTCGAGTTGAGTTACAAGGTGACGATGATGTAAAGGTAGAAGCTGACTATGAGCTCATTTGAGGGGTCTGACCCCTCAAATGGACATAACCCTCAATATTGTCTTCTGCACGTGGACGACGCGATGAAATCAATAAATTCAAGAGCTAAAATAGTATTGAGCCGATTATTTAATTAACTGTAATCGGCTTTTTTTGGCCTTTTTTGGGGGTCTGACCCCTGTAGTGCGTGCGTAATTTTTTAAGCGCTTGCTTGCGCCAGGTGGAGACGGTGTTAATGGAGACGTCGTAGCTTGTGGCGATTTCTTTTGTTGTTTTTTCTAATAGGATTGCTTCTTCGACCCAGAGTCGTTGCCGATCAGATAGTGATGCTGTATATGCGTCCAACCATCCCGGCTCTGAGCGCCTTACTGTTTTCTCATCGATCATGTCTTGGTTTTCATCCTCAATTGCAAACTGATGATGTTCTTCATATCTAGTTTCCTTCGCTAAGAGTGATAGCATTTTCCCACGCACTGAAGCAATCGCAAATGTAGCAAAAGATCCTTTCTCAGGGTCGAACCGTTCGTAAGCTTCCCATAGCCCGATGAGCCCTTGCTGATAAAAATCATCATAGTTTTTATAGATATTAAGACTTTTTATTTGCTTTTTTATAATCGGTTCATATTGCTTGGCAATGATATCAAAACGAACATCAGCAACGTTCATTTCCTTCATCCTTAGTAGACTGCGCGCCCCCTATGAATTCCGCCGGTACCTTAAAGATACGCAGTGTACTCCTTCCTGTCACTTTATGAAAAGTAAAAAATGGACGTATTGCAAAGGTCGATTTTGAACTTTTCTGGAGAGGAACGGACAGAGGTGAATCTACATAGAATAGATCAACTACTGTTCAAATATAGTTGTATAAAGGGAGATTTCGTCACAACATGTGGGGGGATGAGATGGGTCTTTTTAAGATGATTAAGCGGTGGCAGGAGGCTATGTATAAAAGGAAGCTGGTCAAGGCGAGAGCGAAGGGGATTTGTCCAGATTGCCGTGGATTCGGGTATGACCCATTGATGTTGCAGGATCATTTCACTCTAAATGCAAAGGATTTCGATTGTGTTGGCTGTAAGGGGACTGGATCGTATACAGAATGGGCCAAGAATAATGGTCATATTAGAAAATGAAAGCGCTGCAACCCAAAATTAGAGTTTTCACCTTTCGTGAGGCTCTATTTTCTTTTTTTCTATAAAAATATTCTTTTTTTTGAAACCTTTTGTAGCCCTTAATCGTCTAGTACTAAGGAGATGAAAATTCAGACTACTATTCCATCTATTACCAATATTTGATATAGTAGCCTGGTAGAATTCAATTTTTGGAGGGTTTATAGATATGAAGTATAAGCGTTTTGGTTTACTTTCACTGTCAACTGCGTTGGCACTAGGAATTGCGTCACCGACACTTGCTGCAGATGTCCAAGCTGTACAGGAGCAGCCGTCTTATGAAGTTGAAGTTGCTGCCGTCGATGTTGATATTGAGAAAGAGGATCTTATTGAACGTCTGAACGAATTGTTTCCAGGAAAGTTTGACTTTTTAGATAATCGCGATTTTCACATGAATAATCACCATATCATTGGCTGGGAAGAAGAAGATACGATTCGCCACTCGCTGTATTTTAACAAGCAAGTTGGTGGCAATTATATTCATGGTAATGTTGATTTTGTTGGTGAAGATCTAACTCTACAAAGCTATCACTATCAACCTGAGGATGTAAAAGGTGCGCTGTACCCACCCGAAGTTTCGCAAGACGAGGCCAAGCAACTAGCTGAAGATTTTGTGTCTAGTGTTGCTGATGGTGAGTATGAATTAAGTGATCGTTTTGAGCCGTATGTGTCTTGGGGTAATCGTACGTTAACAGAGCCAGTACGATACAACTTTGCATTCCAACGTTTAGAAAATGGAATTCCAGTTGTTGGACAAGATCTTAACGTTACAGTATTAGGGAATGGTGAGATCACCCAATATTATGGAGGTTCTCGTCACGGACAAGATGCTGAATATGAAGCGCAAGAAAATGTGTTGGAAAAGGATGATGTCCTTTCAACGATTGAAGAGAAGCTTGATGTCGAGTTGCAATACATGCTTTATCATAGTCCGCAAAGCATGGAGCCTGAAGTACGTCTTGTCTATGTGCCATCACCGCAATTTGGTGGAATCCATGCGATTAACGGTGACTGGGAGCTAGGTCAGTCATTTGTTAGTGAACTGCCTGAAACAACAGAGCTTACATTGTTGAGTGAAGAAGAAAGAACAGTTGAAGGTGAACCGGTTACTCGTGATGATGTACGTGAATTAGCTGAGGACCTTCTAACTGTTGATGATGGTGGAGAGCTGCGTATTAACTCCATCCAAGAACAGACACGTAACGATGTTGATGTGTATGTTGTTCAATATAGCATTCAATATCAAAATTCAGGCTATGGAAGCAGTTTTGAAGTGAGCAAGGAAACAGGTGAAATTTTTAATTTCCATAATGCATCACGTTATGACCAGAACGTGGAAGAAAACTTAGGCTACGAGGAAGCTCTTGAAGCAGCTGTTGAGGCGATCGAAACGTATGCACCATCTAAGATGCATGAGTATGCTTACCCAGTAAATAACTTCAACGAAAATGCTGATCGTGGTATCTACCGCTTTAGTTTCCCGCAAGTGAAAGATGGAATCTTAGTAAGTGGTAGTGCATTAAATGTAAGTATTTCAGCTGAAGATGGTTCTCTTGATTCCTTATACGTTAGCCCGTTACCAGAAGCAGACTGGCCATCTGTTGATCAAGCAGTCGATCGTGAAACAGCATTAAATGACTACTTAAATCAGCTTGATATTGATCTTTCATATGGAAACCATCCGCAATCAGATGAAAGTCATAAGTACCATTTAATTTATCGTCCAACATTCAGCGATGGCTATGAATATTATGACGCAACTGAAGGCGAGTGGGCGAAGCGTGAGCAAGATGAGCGTCCAGATGAAGAGCCACAAGTGAGTGAGCACTGGGCTGCTGATGAGCTCAATTACATGATCGATGCAGGTATCATCTCTGTAGAAGATGAAGCAGAGGTGAACCCGAATGAGGTCATTTCAAAAGGGGAAGCAATCGAAGTGATCATGAAATCACTAACGAGATTCTACCCAGAACCACCAATGCCAGATGATGAAGTACGTTCTACATTTACCAACATTGGACCAGACCATGAGCTTTATCAAGTGGTTGAACGCGCAGCACAACAAAACATTATTGACACAGATTCAAGTACATTTGCTGTTGATGAAGCATTAACGCGCGAAGAGTTAGCATACTGGTATGTACGTGCACTAGGGCTAGAAGATGCAGCGAAACACTCTGAAATTTATAACGTGTCATTTGCTGATGCAGGTGCAATTAGCGATGAATATATCGGTTATGTGGCCCTTGCGAACGCACTAGGCGTTCTACAAGGTGACAGCCTTAACCAATTTAACGCGGCAGGTGAAGTAACGCTAGCTGAATTAGCTGTATCAAACTTCCGCCTCGCAGAGAAAGCCAGTGAATTAGGAGTAGCGGTTTATTAAAAAGGGGTCATAAAAAGGGGTCTGACCCCACAAATGGACATTATCACAAAAAATGTCTATTACCAATGTACATTTTGAATAGCAGACATAGGAGAGCTTACCCAATGGGTAGCTCTTCTTTTTTAGAGCGGTCAGACCCTTTCATTGCACATTTGTCCATTGAAGGGGTCTGACCCCTTCAATAAACCCCTTCAACGCTATATGCTTTATAACAGGAAGATGGTACGATAACAGCAGCGAGAAAACCATGATTGGGAGCTAATAAAATGAGAAGAACCATCATTATACTTACATGTTTAACGGCAGCAGCTATTGTCATTAGCGGGCAGTGGTTTTGGAATAAACAAATAGATGAGATGGCTGAGCGGGTGAAAGAAAGGGAAGGTAGTGAAGGTGAACCCATTTGGTCTCGAGAATCTGGGTTTGAACGGTTTGAACCTGAGAAGACGCTCTCGGAGATTATTGAGGTACATGATCCAACATTTGCTGGCATTTTCGATGAGTATGAACAGGGTGTCAACCAGCTCTTCTTAGAAGCTGAACAAGCATATTATCAAGAGGTCATGGTTGGAGAGTTGAGCTATGATGAACTTGTTACTTTCTATCGGCAAGAGCTGAATCAATTTGAAGACGAGATGGAAGAGTTATTTTATTTGGCATATGGGAAATTGCAGGATGAGCTGGAGCGCTATGGATATGATCGTGGTCAAGTGATTGATTATGAATTGACATATGAACTAATTGCAGAGCAAAGTCGTTTGCAATTTGTGGCAGGGTTATTTTCGTTGGGGTCTGACCCCACAAATGGACAAAACCTTTGATTTTGTCCATTTGGAGAGGAATGAGCGGGATCATTACCAATCTTTTGCTACTGATTTTGTATTGCTTGGGTAATAAAGATCGGGTACGATTAATTTAGCCTGAGAAAATATCGAAGGAGAGTATGAATGAATAAGTCTATTATCATTATAGCTGGTGTGGTTATTGTTACCACGATAGTTCTAGTTTCTGGTTTCTCAAATTTTAATAATCAAACGGTTCGGGTAGCGACGGATGCCCAAGAGATAGAAAACAATAAAGAACGAAATAAAGAGTTACTTGTAACCAATGAAGATGACGACATCCAACGTGAGGCTGACAACAGTGAGGTGGATGATGTTTCCACTGAGACTGAAGAACAGACCACAAATGGGTCTGATGTTGCCGCGGCATCATCGGAAGAAGGTAGTCAACAAAGCACGAATTCTAGCAATAACGAAAGTTCTTCACCCTCATCTACTAATAATTCATCATCTAATAGTCAAACATCAAGTAGCGATGGAAATAATGAACAAAGTCAACAAGCCACTGAGTCAAAGAGCTTACAAGAAATTAAGAGTGAGTACTTCTTAGTATTTCAATCGATGGAACGTGAGCATACAGCAAATCTTGATCGATTGATCCAACAAGCATATCGAGATTATGTAGATAATGGTGCGGAAAACGTTAATGTTGATAAATACCGCAGTGAAGCAAGTGCACTTGAAAGTAGCGCCGATGCCAGCTTTTACGCGACGTATGAACAGTTAAAGGTTGAGTTGGGGGAACATGGTTACTCTCAAAGTGAAGCGACAGAGTTTAAGGAGACCTATGAACGAAAGAAACAATCAAGAAGAAATGAATTGGAATCAATAGTTAATTAATATATGGGGTCAGATCCCTCCATTGTACATTTGTCCATTGAAGGGGTCTGACCCCATATAAAAAAGAGAGTAGCAGAGCTACTCTCTTTTTTGCAATTCAATTGCAAACAGTGGTCCGTCGCTTGCTGTGAAACGAAAGAGGAGATCAAAATCATGGTCAAGCTCATACGCTAGAAGCCAATCCCCATCGTGTAAGTCTTTATCTTGAAGGTCAGGTGTACCTAATAGTTTGGTCACATCATCACTAGTTACGTCTGAGTCATATATGAAACGTTCAATCGCAACAACTTGGTGGCCAGCCTCAGGATGGTAAAAGTAGTTTGCATTATCATAACTTAGGTAGGGAGCGCCTCGCCATTCCCCTTCTTGAAGCGGTGGCCCCTTTTTTTCTTGAATTTTTTCAATGCTTGTCCCAATGGCGTATTTCGCAGGTGGAAGGTAGCCGTTCTTAAGTTGTTCAATAAATGTATTGTCTAGACGATTTCCCTCTTCATCTATTTTAAGTGATCCCTCTATGTCCTTTTGTTCATTTGCTTGAGGAGGTGAATGATTCCCATCTATACTATTGCTTTTCACCTGTAGTTCTTGCATGATATTTGCCAATGATTCTTCTGCGACATTGGTGACTGTATTTCTGTCATCTTCTATTAATAATGAGGAAACTTGATCGAAGGCTGTGAAAATAAACAGACAAACGCCGGTTAATAATACTAGTAATAGATTTTGCATGTAACGTCCTCCTTGTACCGGTCAATTATGATTCTTCCAAAGTGTAGCATGGGGTGTAGTTGAAACACTGTCGAACGGTTAGCGAATATTCCTTCTAGTTTTAGCGAAACAAAGCTAGTTACGACAGGGTCATCTACATTTATTTTTCATTTGTTGACTGCTGACTAGAACTTGTTAACAGATAGCCAAAATCATTGGTAAAGGCTTCTAAATTGGCGTGTATCGACATCTTTTTATAATTATTTCCTCGGAAATTGTTGAGGAGTTGTTATGGATATTGATGGTAATTTAGTGGTTCCTAATGCTAGAATAGCTATGGAGAGGGTGATGAAATGACTAGATACATAGAAAAGATGCAGGCTGTTAAGCTGACAATCGTTTTTGTGCTTTGCTTTCTAGCGATACCGAGCTTTGTTTTTGCGGAATCTGTTGAGGAGCAGCAAAAGCTAGATATGGTGAAGCATTTAATAGAAACATTTTATTATGAGCCCGTAGATGGCGATGTCTTAGAGAGCGATAGCATCTCAGAGATCGTCGGGCAATTGGACCCGTACTCAGAGTATTTAAGTTATGAGGATTATACTCGATTAGTAGATTCGATTGCACAGGAGTTCGTAGGAATTGGTGTTGAAATTGAACAAGTCGATGATGGGCTTGCTATAATCAATGTGTTTGATGGCGGAGGCGCTGATGAAGCAGGTGTGCAACCAGGTGACATTATCATTGGAGTTGAAGGCGTGACTGTAAATGACGTATCACTGGAGGAAGCTCTTCTTCACATACAAGGGGAAGAAGGGACTAAAGTTCAGTTAGACCTTTATCGACCGAAAGACGAAACGTTTATCGAGCTTGTGATTGAACGTAAAGTGGTCTCCGTGCCGGTTGTGACGGCAGAGACACTAGGAGGGAATATCGGTTATATTGGTTTACATTCGTTTAGTGAAGAATCAGCTAGTGAAGTAAAGCAGGCGTTAACGGAACTAGGGGAAGTCGATCAGTATATCTTTGATTTGCGTTATAACGCTGGTGGTTATTTAGGGGCGGCTCAAGATGTGGCAGGCTTTTTCCCTAGTGTTGGTCATGCGCTTCAAATCAAAGAGCATGACACAGAACAATTGATGTCGCTTTGGGCGATTACGCAGGATCAGTTATTTGAACAACCCGTCTCTGTTCTCATTAATGAATACAGTGCAAGTGCCTCGGAGATTGTGGCTGCAGCGGTAAAAGATTACCAAGCTGCACCAGTTTTCGGTCAAACAAGCTTCGGAAAAGGTACGATGCAAGAACTTTTCCATCTTGAGCCTTACAATGAGGAGTCGGATATTTTACGTTTAACAACCGCTGAATTTCTTTCTCCAGCTGGTAAAACAATTAATCAAGTCGGGGTAACTCCAACGGTTGAGACTGAAGTTGGTCGTGAGCTTACTACTGCACACGAAACATCCTTAGATAACATCTACCAAGACTATCATGGACTTGGAGAGCTTACTCGACAGGTTGATACGACGACATTTTCGGTAGCATTCTCGATCCCAATCGATTGGGAATCAATAACTGAGTCAACGTTTGAGTTCATGGAAGTGGGTGGACAGTCAGTTCCTTTATCCTATGACCCGATTTCCGAAACTGAAATCGGAATAGAACTAGAGCAACCATTAGAAGAAAATAGAAGCTACAGGCTCTACGTGCACCCAGAAGGTGAGAGTGAGCAAGGGGTGTCGATTGAAAGTGGCTACTACGTTTCAGTCGAAGTTAATTAGATGATGAGAATGTGAAAAAAGCGCTGTATATGGCGTTTTTTTTTATTGGAGAAACAGCAAAATGATATAGGAACTTTCGCGCAAAAATGGTAGAATAATAGGGATCGAGGTAGAATTTACTAGATCGAAAGCAACTTTAATGTTGTGGTACTGACACCAAGAATTCACAAAATTTAGGGGAGGTTTAATCGATGGTTAAAGGAGGAAGGGGAAAGTCGCTTTTTGCGCTGTTTCTATCCTTTTTACTGGTCTTTTCTAACTTTGCCGCGGTCATCGTTTCACCACAATCAGCTGAGGCAAGTGCTCCGGTTGAGGTTGTGGATGTTGATGTACTGATCGGTGATGATCAGCCAGTAAATTGGAGCAGAGATATTGAGTATTACCGGATCGACGAGCGACCGACAAATACTGAAATATCTGATTTCTTAAATAATGATGGTCATCGTTATTTTGCTGTTCGCTATGTCGGTGTTGGTAATAAGCTGTACATGAATCTATTACGATTTGATGAGGGTGATGTTAACTTCACCATATCAAATGGCCGCTTAAACTTTACATCAAATGGCAGTGTGGAAAGGATGAACACTAGCGGTAATGTAAGCTCGATGAGCAGTGATAGTAGCTTGCGTGGAAATGGTTTTATTGTCAATGAGTTACATGTAAGCTCCAATGAAGCTGCTGAATTTGCAGTTGAAACCATTGGTGATACATTTGTTGAATTTGCTTGGGACAACAATAATGCAGAGCTATTGAGAGATGGTAGTGTTGTCGTTACAAACGGCGACCGAGAAGATGTAACCGTACAGCCAAATCGTACATATGAGTATGTGCTTACATACGCTGAAGGTAATCAGTCATTTTTCCTCTATTTAGACGAGCCGGTTACAACGAAGCGTGCAAGTCTTCATTCTGGACCAGGCTCAAATGCTCAAATTGAACCAATTGAAGTTGATTACCGTCATTCGAGTCTCCAAACAACATTAGATTGGAAGACAGATATCGGGCTGATCGATGCTACGATCCCTTTATTTGAGGATATTGCAGCATTTTTAGCAGACCACGCTGATGACGAGGGTGAACAAAATACAGACATCTATGCAGTGATGTATGAATCACAAAACGAAACATTTTTAAACCTATTTAGCGGTGATATAGAGTTTCGTGATGGGGATGCTAGGCTGTATTACAATGTACAGGATGAGTCTGCCCTTCGCTTGAATACGGCGGGCAACCGAAATGCAATTGCTAATGATGGTAGCATTTCTGCTCGTGAATATAGAGTTTATGAAATTAATTCATCAACGATTGATCGCCGAAGAGATATACTTTTAAACTTAGATCGAATCGGTCGGTCGGAGCATGAAATGGAGCTTGCTTGGGATAGCGATAATCAGTTTGATGAGTATGTGCTTTCACGTGACGACAGGCAGGTGTATGCGGCTACGAACACTGCTGCTGACGATTATGGTCAGATCTCATTTAATGATACAGGTTTAACAGCAGGGAAAGAATACAGCTATGTATTAACGGGCAGCTACCGTAATGGCGATACTAACGCTCTCTACGTATCTACGTTACATTCGCGTACAAGTACGTCAACGGTAGCTATGGAAGCTGATGAAACGCATGAGTTCGTTCTCCGTTGGCTACCCGTGAGAGAAGCGATTGGTTATACGATCGAAAGAAATGGTGAGCCAATTGCACAAATTACTGGACTTACAAATGGTGGGACTGAAGAAGATACAGTCTATCATGACACAGGCCTAGTTGCCGGAGAGACATATGTCTATGATGTCATTCCTATTTTTGAAATTAACTGTGATGCATTAATTGAAAGTTTTACGACTCGGACGGTCACTTCTTCATCGGTTGAGTTAGTATGGTCACCGGACAGTCGTGCCGAGCAATATGAAATTGAACGCTTCCGCATGGAAGATGAAGATGATGAGGATGGGATCCGTGAAGGGGAAAATACCATTGTTGAGGAGTTTTCCTTTGTAGATGAAGGATTGCGACCGAATACAACTTACAAATATGTAATTACAGCAACGAATCCTTCATGTGAAAATGAAGAAAAGGTTGAACTTGAAGTAACAACAGCACCTGAACAGCCAACGAATTTTCGGGCTGAGGACATTGGTGCACATGAATTCACACTAAAGTGGACAGAACCAGAAGGCACTGAAGAGTTTAGATTAGTAGGTCTTTGTGATGGGGTTGAGATAATCGAAACATTATCTTCAACGTCAATTACAATTGATAATTTAGCTCCAGGAACAATATGTGACCTGCAATTGTTTGCGATTCCTGAAGGTGTTGATCCAAACTTTGTTCACAGTGACCCTGCACTATTAACAGTTACAACGCTTGACCTTCATGAATATAGTGAGCGTCCAGATCAACCGACGAACGTTCGCCTTGTTGAAGAAACACGTACAACAAACTCACTTGAACTTGCTTGGGATGATCAAGAGCGTGTACATTACTACGAAATCACGAGAAAAGCGTCTGGAGATACTAATGAGCGCGTTTGGACGGTAAACGACACATTTGCAGTTGATGAACCACTAGATCCAAATACGCAATATGAATATGAAGTAGTTGCGGTTAATAATGTTGGTCCGAGTGTTAAAGAGACCCTTGACCACGACGGCGTCAAAACCTTACCAGCTCAACCTGAGCGTTTTCGTGTAACAGATTTTACGCAAAATCGAGTTACCCTAGCTTGGGAGATGGAATCGGGATTGGAGTATACATTAATCCGATTCAATGAAAATGGTGATGTTGAGGTATTTGAAGATGTGACATCGAGTTATCGAGACAGAGATGTAGAACCAAATCAGTTTTACGAATATCACTTAATCGCCAGAAACAATGTTGGTGAAAGTATTCCAACGATTGCTTCAGTAACGACAAAACCAATGACTATTTTCTGGGGGTCAAATGCAGAGCTTGAAGCAAACGCTGTGACTTCAGAGACTGTTACCCTTGAATGGGAGCCTTCACTTCAGATGACAGAGCTAATTGACGAATTCAGTGGTTATGTGAGTGCATTGAGCATCGATCAATCTTTAGTTGATCAAGTGCTTCCATTGGCTGAGCAGCTCGGTTTTGGTGGTATGAATGATTATTTAAATCACCCACGAATTGAAGAATTGCTAGATCTTGTGTCGTCAATTGAAGCAAATGAGATTATAACCATGCTTGAACAGATTGATGAACATAGTGAAACATACGATTTGCTGCGCATGCGTGTGAATGAAAATTTAGTTGAAGTTGAAGAGGAAGTCATTACTGGGCTCGATCGTCCAGAGTACCTTGATACAAATGTCGAACCGAACACATCATACACGTATTACGTGATCGCTCAAACTGAATATGGACAAAGCTCACGACAAAAATTGAGTGTTGTTGATATTGAAGGTGAAGATCGCATTGAAAAAGATTGGGTGCGCACACCACCAGGACAACCAAATTTACAAGTTGGTGAGCCGCTATTATCAAATTTCGTCCCATTAGAATGGAATGATGTCGCAGGTGCAAGTGAATACATTTTAAAACGATTTACTGTAGCTGAAGATGGAACGATTGATGAAGATGATGAAGATTGGGAAAGAACATTATCGATTGAGTATTATCACGATACCGATGTCGTCACAGGTCAAGCTTATGTGTACGAAATCATTGCAAAAAATGATTTTAATGATGCGACCAATCAAGAAGGTGATAAAGCTAGCTTAATGGTTATGGTTCCAACTGTTCCGCTTGAAGGACCGGCATTCTTCGCTTCAAAGATTTTATATACAAAAGCTGAATTATTGTGGGAAGAAGTTGCTGGTGCTGACCTCTACCGTCTACAACGAGAAGATGAGGATGGTACAGCATATGTGTATGAAGGAGTAAATAATTCCTTTTTAGACGAAGACCTAGAGCCAGGTGAAAGCTATTCTTACACGCTTGAGGTTGTAAAAGATACAGAGACAATCATTGAAGAAGTTGAGCTCGACATCGATGCGAAGGACTTTATTATTGCCAACGGTAAGTCTGATACATCTAATCCAATTGAGCTTCTTAACACAAATGTTGCCGCGTTACAGTGGGAAGAAGTTGAAGGAGTTAGGTATGAGCTCTACCGAGATGGTGAGGAAGTTACCGATTATTGGAGTCCAAAGCTTGTTTATACCGACTTTGGATTAAACAATGACGGTTTAGATTCCGAACGAAACTATGACTATACGCTAGATGTTTTAGAAGGAGACACTGTTGTTGATTCGATCTCTGTAACCGTTCGTACGGCAGAATCAGATTGTGGTTCCGGTGACTTACAATTCTTTAAAGATGTTGAAACAGCAGCACAAACAGATGCGACCACGTTAGTTTGGGCGTGTGAGGACACTTATACGCTGAAACGAAGAACAGTTGGCTCAGGCCTTACGTTTGACGATGTTGATCCATTGTTTTCAAATTCAAGAGAAGGTCTAACGTATGAAGATGAGCAAGGCTTAATCCCGAATACACTTTATGCGTACAAACTTTCGAACTCTGATGAATCGATTGTGATTGAGGATGTCCTAACAAGACCAGAAGCACCGGAAGATTTTGAATGGCAGGCACAAACAACAAATGCTGTGCTATTAGGGTGGGACCAGCCAAATCACGGCAATGAGCCATATCATTATGTGATTTATCGTGATGGCGTTGAGATTGCAAACTCACCGGTTCCGGGGCATATCACTACAGTTCTTGATGAGGGATTAGAACCTACAACAAAATATGAATATACAATCGTTACCCGTAATGATGCTCGTGATAGTGAGGAAGTCCATTTTCCAGTCATTACGAATACGCCATTTGACTTCACAGATATTGGACATAGTTCGACGACGCTTGAGTGGGACACACATCCAGAAGCAGTGAAGTACATTGTTACACGTAGCCCGGGAGATGGAGACGATCATTCTGTGGTATTTGAAGTTGAGCGTGATGGTGACAATTGGATTCTAGATTCGGATAGCGAATCTAACACTCATTTTGAAGATGAGCGAATAACTCTTTATGACAGAGGTCTTGATCCACTTACCGTTTATGAATATTCTCTAGAAATGGAGTTTGAGACGGAAGTAGGAGGAGAGGTGTATGAAGGTGAGACAGGGGCAACCGTAGGTGTTGTACTAACACCTGATATGCCACTATTCATTGGACAAGCACTAGATACCGATTCGATTGAGGTACAATGGTCGCCGCTTGATCGAGCTTCTGATTATAGCTTACTATATCGCGAGCAAGGTGAGAGTGATTGGCGCGATGATGGAATTTCCATTGAAGAGGGTATGACAGATTATGTTTTTGAAGATCTAACTCCGAATACAAACTATGAATTTGCGATCGTAAGAGATGAGGAAGAGGAAGACCCAATTGCCATTCTTCAACGAGAGTATGATGATGAAGATAATGAGGTAAACCGACCTGTAGCAACCTTACCACTTCCGCCATCAGATTTTACAATTGCAGAGCGTACGAGTGATGAGATTGATTTTGAATGGGTAGAAAATCGCGACAATGGTGATGCAGATGCCTCGTACTACTTATTTAGAGATGATGTTGAGGTTGATGGGTTGCCAGTTGATCGTGAAGGTGATCACACCGAAACGTATGAACTAACTGATCAAAACATTGATCCAACAGAAACAGCGGTTTACACGATCGTGACTGTAAACGCTAGTGGGGTAAGCGAGGAAGTTGAAATATTAGTTCCAGGTGCACCTGGGAATTTTACGACAACTGAAGTCTTGCCACGTTCAATAGCCTTATCGTGGGATCCAGTCGGTGATGAAACCTTTGTACTAGAGCGATACGGTGAGGATGAAGAGCGTGAACGAGTCTGGTATGTAGAAGAGACTGAGTTTGTGGATACGGATGAATTACTACCGAACGGAAAGTATGATTATGAATTAAGTATTTACGACGAAGAAGCCGATGGTGACAAGATGCAGTGGACGAACATTCGCCTAGAAGTTCCATTACCACCGGAAACACCACTTGATTTCCGAGCCATTGATACAACTTTTACATCTGCGGTACTCGAATGGTCACCAGTGAGTGGTGATGACATTGAGTATGTCCTAGCTAGAGATGGAAATGTTGTATACGAAGGAACAGACGTCGTTTTCGCAGATGAAGGACTAGAGGCTGAGGAGACGTATACGTATACGTTACTTGCGACAAACAACGAAACAAATGCTGAAAGTGATCCAACTGATATTACAGTAACAACAGATATTTCAGCAGAGCCTAGACCAGACCAAATTACGATTTCGTGGCCGAAGATGGAAGGTGCTATTGCGTATCAACTGACTCGTAATGGTGAACTAATCTATGAAGGTGAATTAACGTCGTATACCGATTACGAGGTTTATCCAGAGTATGAATATACGTATGAAGTGATTCCAATTGGCTTGCAAGGTGAAGTGATCGATGATAATACCCTTGTTATTGATAGTGAAACGACACCTTTTGAAGTGTGGTTAGAAGCAAGAGCTGATGTCGCACCGACAAAAGAGTGGACGATTGACTTTAATCAAAGCTTAAACAGCTCAACAGTGACGAATGAAAATGTTTATGTCGTTCGTGCTGATGATAATGAGGATCGTGACGATCATGATGTAAGACTTGATACAAGTGTGATTCTAAATGACCCTGATCGAGAAACGATTACGGTGCTGCCACCAGAAGGCGGCTATGAGCCAGGGGATTATTATTTATGGGTGACTGATGATGTAGCATCAGCTGGGCCAGTCCCCCGACAACTGAAACAAGCAATTCGCTTAGAATTCACAGTTAGTCCAACAGCGGAAATCGAAGACCCTTATTACTTCGAATTCGATGAGCGAGTATGGAGTACAACCGTTCAAAAAGAACGAGTCTTTACAATAAACCTTACGGAGCCGCTTGCATCACGTACGGACGTTGAGGATTACGTCTATGTTACGATCGGCTCAAATCATGATAGTGAAAAGCTTGAAGGTGTAGAGGTCGTTTATGACGGAGAAGAAGAGATCAAGGTTTATCCGCCAAACGAGAACTATATCCCAGGTAGAAGCTATTATTTATGGGTAAGGGATTTACAAAATGATGATGGAGATCCTGTCCGTGTGATTGATCATGAAACAGGTAATTTATCTGAAGCGGTAAGAATGCGATTTGATATCGGAGAGCTGGATATCATCGTCAACAGCGAATATCGCTCAGATCTAAGACCATCAAGTGATCGATATCTCATTAATAAAGATGAACAATGGGAAATCATTTTTAAACCAGTTAATGGAACGGTAACAGAAGAATTACTTGAACAATTAGAAACAACGGTTCAACATTATGTGACGGTGACAAACGGTGCTGAAACGGTTGATATGAGGTTCTTACCTCCGGCAATCTCAGATGATGATAAAGTATCGATTATTTTCGAACCGCGCCTAGGTGAGTATGAAGCAGGTGAGGAGTATCGACTGCATATCGCAGACCGCATCTACTCCGACTATTATTCTCTACATGAGGATATGAGTATTGACTTTACGACACCTGTAAATATTATTATTGATCCGGAAGTTGATAAGAGCGATCCAATCACGGTATGGCCACAAAACCAGCCGGAAGATCCAACATCAATTTTTAGAGATTTTACAATTGAATTTGAGCGTGAAGTGGCGTTAAGTTATGAGCGTTACATTTACATTGAAGACGAGCAAGGCAACAGAGTAGAGGTAACATTAGGTAAGAATGATCACGGTCATATCACTGTAACAGCGCCAGAAGATGGTTACCAATTTGACTCGACCTATTACTTAATCATTGAGGAAGAGTTGGAGTTTGAACCAGGATTTACGCTCGATCAGAATTATAAGCTTCAATTTAATACAGAAGCTGAGGTTGTCACTTCAATTCAAGGGGATGGTACGATTACGATCCTTGATGAAGAAGTAGCCACAGCGCAATATGTTGCTAGAAATCAATTTCGAAACGATATCGACCATAGTGATGTCACTTGGTCTGTCAACGCTGAAGGTGTAGAGGTTTCAAATGACGGTGTCGTAACCGTCGAACCTACAGCTTCAGTCGGTGCCTTCGAATTACACGCAACAGCTGGAGATGAGACAGTAACAAGAACGATTCAATTAATTTCTAGTACTGAATAAGTAGGAGAAAGGGCTGTCCCATAGTGACGATTCACCTTGAATGAGAGGTGACTGTTACTTAGGGGCAGTCTTTTTTGATCTGTAATAGTAAAAAACGATCAGAAATTGTGTCCAAATAAAGTTAACATTATTAAAATATGGTAAAATATTCAGTAAAATAGAGAACTATATGTTTAGGTCATTAGTCTTGAGATGAAAAGGGGGTGTTAAACGAATTGAGGAAAGTAATTGCAATGATAGCTATATTTCTGTTTGTATCGACTATTTATTATACAAATGAGTTTTATATACCTTCTAATGCCTTAACCGATAGATTTGTACATGAACCGCGTGAAACAGATCCGTCTATCAAAATATTAGCAATTGATGATGAGAGTTTAGCAGAGGTTGGGCGATGGCCATGGCCACGTGATATTTTGGCAGAAGTTACAGATGAGCTTGTCAATCATGGAGCTACCGGTGTATTTGTTGATGTCTTATATACAGAGCATAGTGAAAATCCAGCTGAGGATGAAGCTTGGCAGCAAGTGCTTGACCAACATGATAATGTGTTTTTGCCGGTTTACTTTCAATTCGACCCTATTCAGGAGAGTAGTGATCGTCTAACATATGAGCGAATAAATAAGCCGATCTATGATGTGAATATGGAGCGCTTAGGCCATATTAATGCCTGGGATAGTATCGATAGAGTCGTTCGTGAAGTGTTATTAGGTATCCACGTTAATGGTGATTCGATTATCCCGGCAATGAGTGTGAGGCTCGCAAACCTTCATTTAGAAGAAAGTGAGCAGATTAATTGGAATGCAAATAATGAATGGTTCTACGGAGATGAACTAATAAAAACAACTCCTTACAGTGAAGCTTACTTTTCTTATGCATCAAGACCGACATTACCTACGTTTGATACATATTCGGTTAGTCAGCTAATTAATGGTGAGGTTGACTATCGTTATTTTAAGGATGCGCTTGTATTGATTGGTCCATATTCTCTAGGGTTACATGATTTAGTTCATGTACCGAATAGTCGAGCTGAAATGTTTGGAGTTGAGGTCCATGCTAATATGCTTCAAAGTTTATTAGATCGATCCATTTTACAAGATGTATCAAAAGCTATAGGTATTGTGATTATTCTTCTTGTAACAGTGCTCGCTTATATAATGATGGACCGTATAAATGCGAAGTGGGCAATTATCACCTGTATTGGTTTTATTGTTTCCTACCTTTTATTATTCAACACGGTATTAAAGAATTTTCAACTCATTCTACCATTGTTCTATGTATTACTAGCGATCGTTCTTGTCTATGTTACATCAGTTGTGTCTCACTATTTACGAGAACGGCATGAACGAAATCGGGTCACTGGAATTTTTGGTCGTTATGTTTCGAAAAGCGTTGTAACAGAAATTTTGGCAAATCAAGATGAGATTAAGCTTGGCGGTGAACGTAAGGAAGTCACCTTACTGTTTGTTGATATCCGTGGTTTTACGACGTTATCGGAGAATATTGAACCAGAAGAAGTGATCGAGATCTTAAATGAGTACTTAGATTTATGTACAAAAGCTATTTTCACCTATGAAGGGACGCTTGATAAATTTATCGGCGATGGTGTAATGGCGATTTATGGGGCCCCTGTTTCACAAGATGACCATGCAAGGCGAGCGGTTCAATCAGCGTTAGAGATGAAGAAAAAAGCTAGTGAGTTAGCAACAAAACTAGAGGAGCGATACGGTCATAATGTCCAATTTGGAGTAGGGATTAATAGTGGACCAGCTGTTATTGGAAACATTGGGTCAAAGGAGAGACTTGAGTATACAGCGATTGGTGATACCGTAAATCTGGCAGCGCGACTAGAGTCAAATGCTAAGCCGGGACAAATCTTAATTAGTGAAGATACATATGAACTAGTAAAAGGTGACTTTCAGGTTGAACGATTAGACGCAATTCGTGTGAAAGGGAAAGAGAAAAAGGTCAACTTATATGAAGTGAAGGGGGAGAACGAGTGAAAATAACAAGGGTCTTATTCATTGCAAGTCTATTGTTTGTATGTGCATTTTTAATTCCCAACCTTACAGTTGCAGCAGGTGGAAAGACAACACTAACGGAGGTTAATGGCGAAGTCTTCGTCACAAAGGCTGGAGCAAAACAAGAAATAAAAGCTGATGAAGGGATGGCGATTCAGCTTGGGGATTCAATTCGAACAGGTGTTGAATCGTCTGTAAAGCTTAACTTTGGAACGGAGCGTCAAGCGACGTTAGGTGAGCTTGGTAAAGTAACAATATCAGAACTATCAACAGTTGAAAATGAAGCCGAAGTTCATATTTTCACAACTGAGGACGGTCAGAAAGTGGCTGTTAAACATGAGTCAGGAAGTCTATGGAGTAAGATCAAAAGCTTCTTTGGTTCAGATGAACACCACAGGGTTGAAACATCAACTTCGATACTGGGTGTTCGCGGAACATTATTTCTAACTGTCGTCGATTATGAAGATGAGCAATTAAGTGTTCTTGATGGGGTAGTTGGGATTGAACGTGTAAGAGGAACGGACTATTCGGATCCAGCCTCAGAGCCAAGAGTCACACCGAGCCAGCAGGTATCATTGACTGATGAACAAGCGACAGAACCAACTACGATTGATTATGAACAAACCTTTGAGAGGCTACAGCCTGAATTAATTGTAGAGATTGTGACTGATACTGTTGAGGCAGCCGAGGAAAGGGTTGAGCAATCTGAAAGAGAACTAGAAGAGTTGGATGATCAAGAGCGTGCAAAAGAAGCGCTAGAGCAAGCAGCTAACGCCGAATTAGTTTCAGCAATTGCTGAGCGTGTGGTAGAAGAAGCGAGTAGGTCAACGAAAAATCAAGAAATAGAACAACTTCTCGAACAACGAGAGCAATCCGTTCAGCAACTAGAAGAGCGTGCAACAGAAACGAGACAACGGTCAGAAGAGAATCGACAGCAAGCTGAAGATAAAGCAAGAGAGCAAGGTGTGAGCGATGATGATATTACTGAGTCAACTCAAGAAACAACAGAGCATGTTGAGCGTGTGAATGAGTCATCCCGAAACTCTGAGCCTTCTTCATCAAGTGGTTCATCTAGAAACAGTAGCAGTAGCGGGAACAATGATAATACTAGTGCTATCATAAATGTTGTTGATGTCAAACTTGATCAACGTTCATTATCGTTAGAACCTAGTGAAGAAAAACAGTTATCGGTAACCTTTAGCCCAGAAGATGCAACAAATAAGGCGCTTGAATGGGAGTCTAGTAATGATGATGTCGTTACGGTTACTGAGGGCGGAAAATTAACTGCAATAGCAGAGGGAACAGCGATAATATCAGTTACGACAAGTGATGGCGGATACAGAGATGAAGTACAAGTTACTGTTTTAATGCAAGATAGACTAATTACGACAATACCTGAAGTTAACGGTGTAACTTTTGAGTATGAAGGGGATGTAACAAATAGTGTTGGGGCTAGGTTTAATATAACTGACCTAAAGGTTGGTGATGAACCGATAGCTGAAGACATTGCTTATTACTTTTTTGAAGTAACTGAATCTATTCCAACTCTAGACAATATTACCGAAGAACATGTAATTACTTTTAGTAGTGACGGTAGGACATGGATGTCTGGAGTCGAAGGTGAGACTGCTGATGTCTATATCAGTCTCGTACTAGTTGATGAAAATATCAACCCAATCGGGCATTACTTAGAGAAGAAAGAACTAACCCAACAAAAAGTTACAAAATCAGAAGAGATTAGCGAAGTTCGTTATGGAGTGGATATTACTAGGGATGAAGGTGAATCTAGGATAACTGTCGATGCAAGTGAAATTTTCAGTATCGATGAAGTTGATTCGTATTTAATATTGGACCGATTCTACTATTCAGATTACTTTCCATTTGAGATTAATACCGTTTTAGAAGGTCATCATTTTCTTTATCAACGTACGCCGTTAGTATTTCAAAACCCTAATTACGAAGAATTTATACTCGTATTCTTTAATGATAGCCTTGAGGCAATTTATTATTATACAGGATCAATAGAGAGGATAGAACAAGGGAGTCGGTCAATGATTGAAGAGATCATTGACGATCCGATTGAAGAGCATGTGCTTCAAAATACAAATATTGACGATGTCATTGAAGAATTCGTTCTATTTGATAGTCAAATAGAAGTTACAAGGGACAATATTATGTCGATTGAATGGAATGAAGATCCTAAAGAACCTAAGCTAACTATATATCTAGATGAACCAATATCACTAGAGAATAACTTCATAAAATCCGTGAAGTATGTAGAGGATGTTATTCAATTTGCTGACTCTGACTCAAGCTTACTGAGTACATTTGAAGCCGGAGATTTTGATTTGATGTTTTTAGTTGATAAGATCGTACGGCACTCTTCTGGAGAGGAAGTACCCCAAAGCCGCTATAGTGCCGGAGAAATACTAGCTGAGATTGCTTGGAGAAATGATTTAGAAAACTTTAATGAAGCTAACATTAATCAGTATCTAGAAGCGATTGTCATTCATCAGGATGAGATCACTAATATGAGTGAGCTACAACAGATTATTGATGAAAATAATATTAATATAGATGACTTATTACAATCTGCTATTAATGATGCAAATGAACTCCTAGATAATTATCATCTAGAACCATATGACCCTAATACAGACATATACAATCATTTATTAGATTCAATTGTTCAAGCTCAAAATTTATTAAATAACACTGAAGCGACTTATGATCAGAAAAAAGCAGCTTTAAATCAATTAGAAGATGCGAAATCTAATTTGGAAAATACCGTTGTTAATGTTGGGGCACCAAGTTTTACGTATGACTTTAATGGATTTGAAGATCTGCTAGTCTCTGAAAATTGGGTATCAAAAACTATCCCTTTAGAGTCATATATAGAAGGTGAGGGGATAACATTTTCAGTTACAGTTTCTAATGCTGACGTTATAGATGCTTCAATTGATGAACAACTTTTATCTTTGGTAAAGGATTATGATGTCCAAGTTAAGGCTAGTGAGATCATTACGGTTGATTTAACGGCAGAAAATGATCAAGGAAAATTAGTTGATAGTTTTGAGATACGATTCTTTCCACAAGTATTAAATCTAGAGGCTCTAAAAGATGACAGAGGAACCTTGATAAAATGGAAAGATAGTACAATGAATGGCGTAGATGGCTATGTCATTTTCCGTGGACCTAATGAAGAAATGGATGATGCTGAAGTTATATCTGGAACAATCCAGTCCGGGTTGGAACATTACCTAGATACAGACTTACAAGAGGATGAAGAGTATTATTATTTTGTACGTCCCTTAATTGGAGACAAAGTTGAATTACGAGGAGATGTTATTAGTTTAAAGGAAACAGCTGGAAGAAATTTAGCTTCAAGTCTAAGCATTTTATATGCTTTTGCAACGAGTGATGAAGGTACGTTTGATTTACTTAGGATTCAAGAATTGATCGAAGAGGCTGAAGAAAGTATAGAAGTAGCCTTAGAAGTGGGTTGGGAATGGTCTGAAATAAAGGAGTTGGAAGAATATAGTTATCTAGAAATTTCGAAGGATAAGCTAGGTGGCTTACAACCATTACAAACACCTTCTAACTTAATCACAGAAGGGACTCATATAACCTGGGATAAAGTAGAAAATGCTACCGAATATAGGTTGTCAATTTATAAAAAAGTAGAAGAAGATGATTACAGCGATGCGATTTATATTGAAGATAGGACCGTGTATCAGCAGCCGGATGAAACAACAGCTTCATATGATTTAGGTCAAAGAGGTCTAGAAGAAGGCAAGTACCAGGTGAGGGTAACTGCAATCGGGGATGGTGTTGATTATTCATTCTCTCAGGCTTCAAGTTTTTCAGGGATTGATATTTTAATTGATGAAGGTGAGTAGGTGAAGCTATGAAACATATAACAATTTTACTTTTTATACTACTTCTGCTAGTGCCGAGCTTTACAGCACTGGCAGCAAAAACCCCTGCAACGGTTGAAACATATGCAGGCACGGGGGTATTAGGTTTAAAGGATGGAGATCGACTTGAATCGCAGTTTCGTTTCCCGTCGTTTGCTGCTGTTGCTGAGGACGGTACGGTTTTTGTATCAGACAGTAAAAATCATTTGGTTCGAAAGATTAGTGAGGATGGCTCGGTTTCAACAGTTGGCGGTGTGACATCTGAGCTAAATGACTATGGCGAGCCCGCAGGTGGTTTTGTTGATGGTGAATCTGGAGAAGCGATGTTCAATGAACCACAAGGAATTGCAGTAGATGCAAATGATGTTGTATATGTAGCAGATTCAAAAAATGGCGCCATACGTGTCATCGAAAATAATCAAGTAAGCACACTTATTGATGGACTTGAGTTACCGACTGGACTAGTGGTCAATGGCGACGGTGAGTTGTACGTGACAGAAACGTTAGCGCATCGTGTGATTAAAATTAGCACTAATGGTGCAAAAACGATTGTAGCTGGTGGTGACTACGAAAAACGTGATGATTGGTTACTTGGTGGCTATCAAGATGGTGCGGCAGAAGTAGCGCAATTTAATGAGCCAACAGGTCTAGCGCTAGCTGCTGATGATACGCTATATGTCGCAGATACGGGGAATCAGCGGATTCGTTCAATTTCTGCAGGGGGGCTGGTCGAGACCGTAGCTGGTACGGGAACAGAGACTGTAGCCGATACAACTTATTTTGTTGGTGGCTTTGAAAATGGACCAGCTGACCAAGCACGTTTTCGCTCACCGCATGGAATTGCGATCACGAGTGCAGGGGAGTTATATGTAGCCGATACTCTTAATCACCAAATTCGAACCATTTCGGATGATGAAGTAAATACTTTCGCTGGTACATCAGAGTATGGGTTTACCAATGAAATTGAGTCACGAGCGAGCTTCGATCATCCTCATGATGTTTTAATTGTAGATAATGGTACGGTCATCGTTGTTGATTATTGGAATCATTCCTTACGGTCAATTGAACCGTACACCTTACCAAACGGGTTAACGAATGACATTAACGTTGTTTGGGATGATGAGGTGATGGCGTTTGATGTTGAGCCACAGCTAGTTAATAACCGGACGATGCTGCCGATTCGTCAAATCGCTGAAGCGTTTGACTATCAAGTTGTTTGGAATCAGGCGGAAAAAACAATCACATTTATTAATGGTGAAAAGACGATCACGATGAAAATTGGTGAGAAAACGATCGATGGAGATGTTAGATCTGATATCGATATTGCACCATTCATTGTTGAGGGACGAACGCTTGCACCGCTACGTTTTGTCTCTGAAGCGTTTGAGAAAGATGTAATCTGGATTAGCGATTTGAAGACTGTTCTGATTCGTTAGCAGGATGACTAACCGCCTTCATTTTTTGAAGGCGGTTTTCGTGGTGTAGTGCGTAAACATGTAAGGATCATCAGCAAAAAAGCTTACTCGCTTTCCTTGTCATCGAAGGTAGGGTTAGAGGAAGTTCGAAGGGCTGATAGGCCGAATGTACGAATTTTAAATAATAAAAGGAATTAGTGAGCGTGACTAGAAATATATATAGCGAGCGAGGAAAATATTGGGAGGGTAAGAGAAACAATGAGACATTTTATAAAAGGCTTTTTAGCATTAGCGCTAATTTTATCAGTAATCATTCCAGTGAATAGCGGGTTAGCTGCAGCAAATCCATCAATCGTAATTGATGGGGAACAAGTTAAGACAGATGTAGGCGCGACAATTGAGGATGGAAGAGTGTTAGTACCACTCCGTCTCGTATCTGAGTCACTTGGTCAGGACGTTAAGTGGAATCAGCAAGCGAAGACGGTGACTGTGACAGATGCTGAGACAACTGTTGAATTAACGATTGGTTCTGCTACAGCGGTCGTTAATGGAGAGGCAACATCAATTGATGTTCCTGCTACGCTAAAACAAAATCGGACACTAGTACCACTTCGTTTCCTGATTGAAGCTAATGGGCAAGCGGTAAGTTGGGATAATCAAGAAAAAATTGTAACTGTTTCAACGAATGGAGAAGTGGTGACGGGTGTAGAAGTTGATGGCGATGCATTTCTAGAGAAGTCACTTGAGGTTGAGTTAAATAGCTTTTCTACGGAAATGGAAATCGAACAAATCATGAATGTAGCAAATGAAAGCATAACGATGGACATGGCAATGAACCTTGATGTCGTTGTGGACCCATTTGGTATGTATGAGTATGTGGTCGCTGACGTTGAAGGTGAGTCGATTGTTACCGAATCATATTATACAGAGGATGGTTTCTATTCTTACAACGAATTTATTGATACTTGGATCAAATTTGAAGGCGAATTTTACGAAGATTTAATTCAACTGTCTGATATGCAATTAGATCCGACTGCGCAATTAGAAATGATCGATAAATATTTTGATGATTATAGAGTGTGGGATGAAGGTGATATCTATCGCATGACGGTAACGATGTCTGAAGATGGTTATCAAGAGATGCTAGATGAAATTCTCGAGCTGCTATTTGCAGGTTTAGAAGATGACTTTCTAGGTGAAATGGGTGGCGAATTGTATGATCAATTGCGAATTAATGATATGAGTTATACATTTACATTCGATAAAGAAACCCTATACCCACTTGACTATGAGGCGCAAGCAGATTTAGAAATCTCTATTGAAGGCGAGAATATGCAAATCATCCAATCGATGACAGGCAGCTATTCAAACATTAATCAAGTTGAAGAGATCGTCGTGCCAGACGAAGTGCTAGAAGCGGTACAATCAATTGAAGATGCTTTTGGTGAAGAGCTTTACGAATTTGAAGAAGAGATTGAGGTTGAGTTTGAATAAATTAGCAACCTGAGAGTTTACTAGTTTTGGTAGTAAACTCTCTTTTGTTTATGGTTCAGGGGCGGAGTGCGCTAACAAAGGGGAAAAGTCATAGATGTCCGCTTACTCACACCACCTTTGATTGAGTTCGTGAGTTTTATGAGATTCTAACAGATTTACGTTTTTTGAAAGTGATAAGGTTCACACATTACTGAGTAATTCTCGTTTCAGTGCGTCACAGAAGGGTATAAAATAGAAATAGAAGCTACGGAAAGGCATTGTAAATAGAGGGGACGGATGGAAGGATGAAAAGACCTTTTCTGCATTTATTCATGTTCATCACAATTATTAGTTTACTAGTCCCAACTTCTGGGGCTTTGGCACAGCAAATCTCTGTATACATCGATTCTGAGCAGCAACAGTATGACCAGCCGCCAATTATTAAAAATGGATTTACACTCGTACCGTTACGCGGTATTTTTGAAGCGTTAGATGCAAGTGTTGATTGGAATCAAAGTCAACAGGTCGTAACAGCGAAAAAGGGCCAAACGGATATTTCGCTTCAAATCGGATCGTCGGTCGCATTTGTAAATGGTACGGTTGTTCACTTGCAACAGCCAGCGGAGATTGTCAACAATCGTACACTCGTACCACTTCGGTTCGTGTCAGAATCATTAGGCGCCAAAGTGAGTTGGAATAATACGACGAAAACCGTTGCGATTACGACGTTGAATGCTCAACATGGTTCCTCAAACGATAGAGATAATCAGACTGAGAACTCTCAAGAGGTAACGGTGAATGGTATTGAGATCGGTGATCTGCAGTCATCCGTCATCGCTCGTTTTGGAGAGCCTGAGCGTTCAACAAAAAGTGAGTACGGGTTTACGTGGTTAACGTATCATGACAACTATCGTGACTACTTTCAAGTTGGTGTGGAGAATGGTAGGGTGGTAGCCTTGTATACGAATGCGGATTTGATTGAATCGAATACAGGTATTTCCCTTCGCTTACCTAAGTCTGCGGTTGTTGACCATTACGGCCAGTCACTGACATATATTTTAAAAGGCAATACGAAATATCAGTACCAGTCCACGCAAGAACGAGGGTTATATGATCTTGGAGATTCATTCGCAACCGTTTTTTATGACATTCATAACGATCATAAATTAACGGCGATACAGCTCGTAGCCAAGGATGTTGAACTTGGATTACGTGACTTTCATGGTAAGGCTAATGATGAACTAAGGGATAGTTTTGAAGAGCAATTGTTTGATTTAACGAATGCGCTGCGCGTTCGAGAAAACATACCTGCCTTAGTGTGGGATGATCATGCTGCTTCGGTTGCAAGAGAGCATAGTGCAGATATGGCATCACAACAATACTTTTCTCATACGAGCCTAAACGGCCAGTCGCCATTTGACCGGTTAGCAAATGCTGGCATCTCCTACCGTACCGCAGGAGAGAATTTAGCCAAGGGGCAAATCAGTGCAATTTTTGCCCATGAAGGATTAATGAATTCATCTGGACACCGCCGTAACATCGTCAATGAAAATTATCAACGGTTAGGTGTGGGAGTCGCATTTGAAGGGAACGTCCCATACTTCACAGAAAAATTTTATACACCGTAACGACGGAAGAGCTAGTGCATTTAAGATTGATTGCCTAGCTCTTTTTGTGGTAAAGGGGCGGAGTGCGCCAACAAAGCTGATGATCAGTGAAGTAGGCTTACTCGCACCGGCTTTGATTGAAGTATGAGGAGCAGTTGGTTCAAGGATCTGACAAAAACATCTAACAACTGTCAGAAAAATTCCCTACCAAAAAAAGGATACTTATAGTAAAATTTTAGTATAACGATAGAGCGATAGAAAGGTATGAATGCCTGTGAAAAAACTATTTGTGTTTGCATTGTTACTAGTCGGGATACTTCATGTGAGCGATGTTTCTGAGGCGGCTACGAATAAACAATTATTGATTATTAATAAAGCGACAAATGAACTAGCCTTTTTTGACCGGGGCGAACTAGTAAAGACGTTCCCAGTTGGGACTGGTCGGAGTCAGGAGTTAACCCCTGAAGGGACGTTTCCGATCGTCAATAAAATAAAAAATCGTCCTTATTATACGGATGGCATACCAGGTGGCGATCCGCGAAATCCATTAGGCGATCGTTGGCTCGGTTTAGATGCACGTGGTACATATGGCACAACTTATGCGATTCATGGCAACAACAATCCGAGTTCGATAGGTAATTATGTCAGTGCAGGATGTATTCGTATGCATAATGATGACATTCACTGGTTGTTTGATCGTGTCGAGCGATATACAAATGCAGTAATCCTCACGTCTCAAAAATCATTTGAAGAGATTGCTAGAGACCATGGATATCCGCTTTTACCACCAATTGAACTCGTCATCGATGGTGAAAAGCAAGCATTTCAGCAGCCACCTGTACTTGTCAATGGCCGCGTGTTAGCGCCGTTACGAGGCGTTTTTGAGCAACTTGGTGCAACGGTGTATTGGGAGCAGGCGACGCAAACGGTTAGGGCAACGAGGGACGATACAACGGTGTCATTAACTGTAGGGTCAAAGCGAGCAACGATTAATGATCGGGTGGTGGAACTCGATGTTCCGGCACAAACTCGAAACAATCACACACTTGTACCGGTTCGTTTTATAAGTGAAGCGTTTGGTGCTTCGATTGAGTGGAATCAAGCTGAGCGACAATTGAAGGTCACATCACCAAAAGCACCACCAGAGCCGAAAGTTGAGCCAATCGATGTCGTTATTAACGGAAACGAGAAGAGCTTTACGCAGCAGCCATTTTTAGAAAGCGGCACAACAATGGTTCCGCTTCGAGGTATTTTTGAAGAGTTAGGTGCAGTGTTGCAATGGGATCAAGCAACGCAAACCATTACCGCTACAAAAGGGGGAACGGTTGTTGAGTTGACGATTGCAAAAACAAACGCCTATGTCAATGGTGAGGTGATTGAGCTCCGCCAACCAGCGCAAAACGTTAAAGGTCATACGGTCGTGCCGTTACGTTTCATAAGTGAAGCGCTAGGTGCGCAAGTAGTTTGGAATCAAGCAGAAAAGACGGTTTATATTTGGGAGTAAACAGATGCATAACGGCAAGTGGCCAAAGAAGTCCTCAGCACACGGTGAATAATCAAGGCGGTGACTCGCACCGCCTTGATACAAGATTCGATTCATAGAAATAGATAAATATATTGGGAGAGGAACATGAGGGATGAGAAGGTTTTATGTTAGTTTGTTTAGTGTGATCGCTTTACTATTTCTAGCACCAGCTGTGAATGCAGCGGAGGGGGAACGGGATTTAATTTTTGTCGCTGTTGATGATGAGATCGTTACGTTTGACGATGTAAGACCGTTCGTGCAAGACGGGACAACCTACGTACCAATACGCACATTTGTGAACGAGATGGGCGTACGTCTATCTGTAAGTGATCATAAAATCTATTTAGAAAAAGAAGATCGAATCCTTACAGTGGATCATACAACCAATGAATTGACGACTGATGATGGTGAGACGCTAAATCAACATATTTTTATAACGGATGGACGAACGGTCGCACCGTATCGTGCGATTTCCGAGTATTTTGGTTATCAAGTGTCATATATTCCCGAAGGCTTAATTGCCCGTGTAGCAAGCCCGGAGGCAGAGCTTTCAAATGAGCAATTATACATAAAATATGAAGAGGAGATTGATACGGCAAAGGAGGCATATCAGGAATCACTTCGTCCGAAAAAGGTCGCCTACTTAAGCTTTGATGATGGACCGAACCGATATACGAGAGAGATCCTAGATTTGTTAGAAGAGTATGACGTACAAGCTACATTCTTTATGATGCGTAATCATATTTATAATTACACAGCAGATGTCCAGAAGATGGCTAAAGACGGCCACGCTCTAGCGTGTCATGGTGTCACCCATAATAAATCAAGTTTCTATCGCTCAGCACAATCAGCCGCCGATGAAATGACAAGCTGTCAACAGGCAATCAAGGATGTCACCGGTGAAACGTCGAAACTTATTCGCGTTCCATATGGCAGTGTCCCGCATTTAACGACGGCACAGTATCAGGCTTTTGAAAATCGAGATTATAAGATGTGGGATTGGAATGTTGATAGTGAGGATTGGAAATATTCTAATCCAAAAGCATTAGCGAACGACACGATTGCAAAAATTAAAAATCTTGAAAGCAGTGGACAAGCGCCTGTCGTCCTCTTTCATGACCGCAAGCCAACCGTTGCTGCACTCGACGAGGTTCTCAACTATTTAACCACCCACGGCTATGAACTTCTCCCATTAACAGAAGAGATGAGACCATTTAACTTTTGGGATCGTTATTGTATTGGCTGTGAATGAATAAATAATGCTCCTATTTAGTAGGAGTATTATTTTTGTCCAAGCAAAGAGGTGAAGGGTGAAACATTCATGCCTGTAAAAATGTATAAATTGTTGATGTCACCAGTTCGACATGGTGTTTATATTGAGCAATTAAGATAACCCATGGTATAGTAGGAATTATTAGGCAGCAAAGGAATGTGCATAAGGAGGAGAAAACCATGAAGAAGTTAGCAACTATCGCTTTAGGTACAAGTTTATGTTTTTCTAGCATGCAGTTAACGACGTTGGCCGATGGAATTGACGATCAAATTTTAGATGAAGAGATACAGGAAGTTGATGGAGAGCAAGAAGGAATGGACGGTGAAGAAGTGAATGAGGAGGTCGAAGAAGAGTTACTCGAGGAAGTTACATCGTTATCGCTAGAAGATGTAATTGAACGTGGCTTGGAAAACAATTCAATGCTTTTGCTACTCCGCTATGAGCAGGAGCGTTTGGAAAATCAAGACGGTCAAACACGTAAGGACTTGCGTGATGCAAAAAATGATATTGATGATGCTGAAGACGCCTGGGATAATCTTAATGAGATGAGAAGGATGTTAAATCGGCTGTATACAGAAGATAGAGAAGGATTTCAAAGTACACATGGAGATTTTGGGGAAAGTAGACAAGAGCTTCACCAACAGCGTGAGGGGATTGAGAATCAACTTGAGCAGCTCGAGGACTTAATTGACCAATTAGAGCTTGGTTTAGAACAAATTGAATCAGGACAAATTCAATTAAACTACCAAAAAGAAGAAGCGGAACTTATGATGAAGTTAATGTTAACAGCTGACTATGTTGAACTTGTTTCATTAGCAGATCAAATTGCTTTCTTAGAAAATAGCTTGAAGCTACTACAGAATGATATTGAAAGAACGAATCGACAATATCAGCTTGGGCTTGTTTCACGGGATGAGCTATCTAAGCTTTACCGTGATGAAGAAAGTCAGGATGTAGAATTAGAGCAGCTTAAAAAAGATTACCAAAATAAACTTGCGAGATTAACACTTGATATTGGAGTAATGTACAATCCTGAGATTAAACTTGAGCCAATTCCAGTCAATGAGGTTGAAGCCATTGAGCGAGACGAAGACATTGACGAATTAATCGAACAATCATATGAAATGAAGAAAGCAGAAGAGCACTTACGTTTAGCTAAAATTGAGCGAGAAGACGTGTATGAGGATGAAGATGCAAGTCAGTATCAAAGAAATCAAGCAGATATTGATGTCGATATTGAAATAGGGAATGTTGAAGAAACACAAGTAGAATTAACGCAAGCAATTAATGAACTTTATTTTAACCTTGATGAGGCAGTACAATCGGTTAAGGACGCCGAGCGTGAATTAAACTATACAATCGAGGATCACGAGAAGCTTAAGTTACAGCATCAGCTTGGACTAATCTCCACATTCGATGTTAATCAAGCTAGTTTCCAAATAGAGCAAGCGCAATTTGAACTAGAAATGTCAAAAGTGAGCTACTTCATGGTTGCTGAACAAGTCAAGGCGATGGAGGAAGGATTAATACAAGTAAATAGCTAGTAGATTAGGAGGGTGTCTAGATTTGGTGACATCCTCCTTTCTACGTTCACATAATAGCCATAGTGGAATCATAGTTTAAGATTGACTAGACCATTGTACTCAGATTAAAATAAGGTTTGTATACTCAGAACCGACCGGTCAGTCGGAGTGGCCGTTTAAGGATGAAAATATCGGAGGGAGAAGTTGGATGGATCTTGTGAAATCTAAGTCTATGAAAGTAGTATTTTTTACCGTAGTTGCACTCGTTTTTGCGGCTGGCTGTAGTCAGACCGAAGAAGTTGTTGAAACTGTGCATGAAACACCTGTAGAGGTAGCGGAAGTAGTAACAGGAGCATTAAGTGGCAGCAACCAATTTACCGGCACAGCGCATGCAGGTTCAGATGTTCAAGTTATACCTAAAGGATCTGGTGAACTTGTCGATGTCCAAGTGAGTAAAGGTGATAACGTCGAGAGAGGACAAGTGTTAGCGCGAATCAACGATGAAGATCAACGTATTGCACTTCGCCAAGAACAAGCGACATTAAGACAAGCACAGTCAGGCTTGCAACGTGCTGAAAATGGCTTAGCACAAGCAAAAGGTAATTACAATCAAGCGGTAGCAAGCTTAGAGCAAGCAGAGGCTGGATTGAAAGAAGCAAAAGAATCAAGGGACTTTAACCTAGAAAACCTTGAATATGACCTTGATCTAGCCAAAGATCAATTAGAAGAAGCGGAAAAGAATCTGGATCGAATGGAGCAACTCTATAATGAGGGGCTGATTTCAACGGTTGAGTATGACGAGGCAGTTAATGCTGAAAAGCAAGCTCGCTCCGCTGTTGAGCAATTAGAGGTAAATAAGCGTCAAGCCGAAAGTGAAACTAGTCTATTATCATTACAATCTTCAGTCGATCAAGCTCAAATCGGTGTTGATTTAGCTCAATCAAGTGTTCGTGATGCTGAAATCGGTGTAGAAGATGCAAAGATCTCAGTTGAACAAGCAAACATGGCAGTCGAAGCAGCACAAAAGCGTGTCGATGATATGGTGATTAAAGCGCCAGCCAGTGGCGAGGTCGTTTCACTTGAGTCTGACCTTGGTGAGATGGTAACGAATCAAAGTCCGTTTGCACGATTAGTGACGTTAGATAAAGTGAAGGCAACTGTCAATGTATCAGCCGAGCAGTTAATTTTATTTGAATATGGCGATGAAATTGAAGTTGATTTTTCAGGCCTTGAAGAGACAAGAACTGGTACCGTATCTTATATTTCTCCAACAAGTAATGATTCAGGCTTATTTACAGTCGAAGTTGAAGTTAATAATTCTGAACGAGAGATTCGTCCAGGTATGGTAGCAACTCTTGTTATTGAAGAAGTTCTTGTAGAAGATAGTATGATTGTGCCAACAACAGTAATCATCGAGCGTCAAGATGATATTTTTGTCTATATCGTTGATGGCGATCAAGCGGTACGTAAAGATGTTGAAGTCATTCGCTACGATACAGAATTTTCTGCTGTCGTTGGTGAAATTAATGAGGGAGATGAGGTCGTTACAAGAGGACAGAACCTCCTTAGTGACGGTGATTTAATCCGAGTGATAAAGGAGGACGACTAACGTGAAGCTAGTTGATGTTTCCGTAAAACGTCCAGTCGGCGTCATCATGATCGTCATTGCGGCGTTAGTCCTCGGTGCGATCTCATTGAAAAACCTAGCGATTGATCTATTTCCAGAGATGGAAATTCCAGTCGCAGTTGTAACGACAAACTATGATGGCGCTGCTCCACAAGAGGTTGAGCAGCTTGTCAGTCGGCCAGTTGAATCTGCGGTCGGTGGCATTGAAGGGGTGACATCGGTTGAATCCGTATCTTCACCAGGGTCGTCACTTGTGGTTTTACAATTTGATTGGGGAAGAAATATTGATGAATCGATGAACGATATCCGTGATCGCATCGACCAAGTAGCTGGGATGTTGCCTGATGGCGCGGACAGACCATCAATTTTACGCATTGATCCGCAACAGATGCCAGTGATGTGGATTGGCTTATCAGGTGCGGACCCACAGCGCCTCACAGAAATTGCTGAAGATGAAGTTGAACCATTCTTTGAACGTGTCAGCGGGGTCGCCTCTGTAGGTCTTGAAGGCGGGCAACAGCGTGAGATTCAAGTCGAGTTAAATCGAGCTCAACTCCTAAATTACGGTTTAACAGGCTCTCAAGTTGTCCAAGCAATTAATACTGAAAACAATGCAACCTCAGCGGGCAATTTAACAAGAGGTTCGCAAGATTTACAGCTACGAATTGACGGTGAGTTCACCTCAATTGAAGATATCGAAAAAACACCGATCCCCCTACAGCAGGGCGGTAGTGTCAAAGTTTCAGATGTTGCGATCGTCAATGATACGTATAAAGATGTAACTTCGAAATCACTCGTTCACGGTGAGGAAGCGATCGTTCTTTCCATTATGAAACAATCTGATGGTAACACCGTTGAAGTGTCAGATGCGATGTATGGTGCGATTGAGGCGATGCAAGCAGAATTAGAGGCTGAGGGAATATCGCTATCAATCATCATTGACAGTGCTGACTTTATCCGTGATTCGATTGATAGTGTTATCAATAATATGCTTATTGGTGCAGTAATGTCGATTGCGGTTCTTCTCTTGTTTCTACGAAGCATTCGCACGACACTTGTCATCGGGATTACAATTCCGATTGCGATCATCTCAACATTTACACTTATGTATTTTACAGGCGAGACGCTAAACATTCTTTCGATGGGTGGTTTGGCGCTTGGGTTAGGGATGATGGTCGATAGTGCGATCGTTATAATCGAAAATATCTTTAGTAAACGACAGCAAGGCTATTCGATCATGGAGGCAGCGAGAGAAGGGGCTTCAGAGCTTGGACCGGCCGTGCTTGCGTCAACATTAACAAGTGTTGCCGTGTTCGTACCGATTGTCTTTGTCGAAGGACTGGCAGCCGAATTGTTCCGGCCGCTCGCCTTAACGGTGGCATTTGCCTTGTTTGCTTCACTCATTTGCGCTTTAACGTTAATTCCGATGCTCTCTTCGAAGATGCTCGGCAATTCAAAGGCATTGGAGGAGGAAGAAGAAAGTCGTGGTTTTAATAAGTTACTTGACAAGCTTAAAGCTACTTACAAAAAAGTACTTGAACGCGCATTGCGCCTTCGCAAAACGGTTGTTGCCGTAACAGCAGCGCTTGTTGTAGGTAGTTTAGCGTTAGTACCGTTTGTTGGCTTTGAGTTTATTCCAGGAGCCGATCAAGGACAGCTTGAAATCCGTGTAACGACGAATACGGGAGCGAATTTAGAAGAAACGGAATCTGTCGTTCATCAAGTTCAAGCAGAAATTGAGCCGTATAATGATATTGTCCAATCGAACTATGTTTCGATTGGTGGCGGTGGCGGAGCGCCAGGGATGGGTGGCAGCTCGAATGAAGCAACTTTTACCATTCAACTTGTCAGCCCTTCCGAACGAGAAATGACAACAGATGAGTTTGTAGCAGCGATTGAAGAAGGAACCCGTGACATTGCAGGTGCTGAAATTGCAATTGTGGGCATGGAAGCTGGTATGGGGGCCGGATCACCGATTCAGTTAAACATTGCGGGTCCTGATCTAGACGTCTTAACTGATTTATCTTATCAAGTGATGTGGCTGTTAGAAGAAATTGATGGTACGACAAATATTGATAGTACCGTGTCAGAAGGACGACCTGAGCTTCAAGTTGTCGTTGATCGCGACCTAGCAGGGCAATATGGTCTCTCTTATCAACAAGTCATGACTGAAGTGTCACTTGCCTTTGAAGGTCAACTAGCGACGCAATACCGTACGGATGGTCGTGAATATGATGTACGAGTGATCTTGCCGGAAGATACACGGCAAACGATTCGTGATTTAGAGACAATGGCTGTTCGCTCCAATCATGGTGTTGACGTACCGTTATCGGCTGTTGCTGACTTTAAGCAAGTGCAAGGTCCGACAGAAATTAACCGTAGTAACCAGCAACGTGAAGTTCGTGTAACAAGTGATATTGCTGATCGCGACCTAGGGAGTGTCAATCAAGATATTCAACAGCGCCTAGCAAACGTCAACTTACCAGATGGTTATAGTATTTCCGTTGGTGGGGATGCTGAGGATATGCAGGAGTCGTTCTCGCAATTAGGTCTTGCGTTTATATTGGCGATTTTCCTTGTTTATCTTGTTATGGCTGTTCAGTTTGAATCATTTGTACATCCATTTGTCGTGATGTTTTCACTTCCAACGATGATTATTGGTGTATTTGTTGGTTTATTTGTGACCAATACTCCATTAAGTGTTACGGCGTTAATTGGGCTGATCATGCTTGCAGGTATTGTTGTTAACAATGCGATAGTTCTTGTCAGCTACATTAATATCCTCCGTGACAAAGGAATGGATCGTTATGAAGCAATTATTGAATCGGGTATAAGTCGTTTACGTCCGATCTTAATGACAACGATGACGACGGCTCTAGCGATGGTGCCTCTAGCGTTAGGCATTGGAGAAGGTGCAGAGATGCAAGCACCTATGGCCATCGTGATTATTTTCGGTTTACTCTTTTCAATGGTGTTTACATTAGTGCTTATTCCTGTTATGTATGTGATAGTTGATAACTTCTCGAGCAAAGTTAAGGGGTTATTCTCAAGAAAAAAAGATGCAGGGGCTGTTGAAATTGCAGACGAAAAAGAGTAAGCGTGAGCGAATCGTTGAAGCGGCCCTAGATGAGTTTTTAGAACTGGGGTTTGACAGGGCAACGATACAAGCGATCGCAAAACGAGCAGGGGTAGGAAAAGGTACAACCTATGAATACTTTTCTAGTAAAGAAGAGTTGTTTAGTGAAGTTGTTGAAACTAATGTTGATTATCTTGTTGCTGAACTCATAGAAGAATTGGATGATTCAGTGCCTTTATATGAAAGTGTACGACGATTTTACCAACGAAATTTGAATTTTGTTTTATCGGAGTCGAAATTTAAGCAAATTTTACTTCAAAATTTCGGTAAGATCCCTGAGGACTTGCAGCAACGTATGGTTAGTAAACAACAGCAGCTTACGATCAGCATTGAAAAGCTTTTAGAAAAAGCGATAGATCGAGGGGAGATTCGTGAGCTAAACCCTCGCGTAGGTGCTTCGATGCTCTTAAAGGGACTACAAGTAATCTATCATTATCAACCTAAACAGGGTGAAACTTTAGCAGAAGTGATTGAAGAACAATTGGAGATTATGTTCCGAGGTATGAGACCATAACTCTTCCCTATGAAAGCCTGCAGAATTGAATACTGCAGGCTTCTCAATTACACAAAATCATTGCCAAAGTTTGCTAATGCTAGTAAACTAGTTAAGAAAAATGTAAAAAATCCCGGAAAGGGGTGTGTTAATGCGTAATATATTGACGATTGTTGTCGTATTTTTGATGTTTTTCTCTTTTACAAGTATGTCATTTGCGAATCAAGAAAGAAAAGTTACGTTGCTTATACATACATCACAAATCTATGAAGGAAATTCTGTCACGCTAGCACAGGCTCCTCACATCATTCGCGATGGTGTCACATATGTGTCGATTCGCTCGATGGCCAATTATCTTGGTTATTCAGTGTCTTACGATCCATTAACAAAAGAATATGTGATTAGAAGTAATCAAGGTGAATTGAGGTTTATTCCAGATGGACAAACGTATCGCGTGGATGGCGAGCGTCACGCATTTTCACATGGCCGAGCGTTAATTGAAGATGGTTCTATGATGATACCGCTTCGAGTCGTTGCTGACCATGCTGGCATTAAACTGGTACCGAAAACAGCTGAAAATAAGGTTGAACTCATTTGGAGAGAAGGTGAGGCGTCACAGTCAGAGCCTGAGCCTGTTTTTGAAGCTAACTTTGTAACCGATAAAACAACGTATAAAATGGGTGAACCAGTTATCTATCGCGACATTAGTAAAAATGGGACGAGCGAAATCGTCCGACGTACGTGGCATAATAACGAATGGGCATTTTTTGAGCCAGGACCACAGACGATCATGTTAGAGGTTGAAAATAAAGACGGTGAGATAAGTACAGCTACTCGTACAATCACGATCACAGATGAACAGTTATATACGATTGAACAGATTAATAGTAGATTTACACCATTGGGTAGTAAATTCCCGATTGAGCGTGATTATGTATTGAGCTTCCCAACGGTTCCGTATGAGGTTGAAAATAAGGAGTCACCTGTCTTTCGAAGCAATAGCCCTGAACGAACGGTAAGTGAAGGTGTCTATTATCGTGATGAGGCTGAAGGTGATGTGCGTTTCATCATCCATAAGCAAAATGCAAGACCACAGCCTGTACAAGTTTATGTTGTCGCCCGAAATATCGGGGATCAAGATGCCACGGTAACAGTAAATAATGTTGGTGTTAGTGGACCGCGAAACTATGTATCTAGTGCTGGTCGTTCTGCGATCGCAGACTATTTACGATCGTATGCAAGTAACATTCCTGAGGGCGAGTTTACGATAAGGCCAGGTGAGACGAGAGCGGTCATACCGACAATTAGCGCCCAGACGCTAGCTCCAGAACAAATTTTGACGGCATATGCAGATCTTCATTCAGATGAAAACGTACGCTATGAAGTGATTGTCTTGGACGAAGAGAATACGTTATTAAGTACGCTACCGTATTTGCAACGTGTTTCAGCGGCACAAGATGGTATTCACATTCGTGGTACATTTGCTGAAGGTGATCGCCACATGCGTGTCAATGAACGAATCGGTGACGAGAAAAGTCGAATTGCGATTGGTGATGGTACAACTGATCCGTTTATTACCGGTGTCGATAAGCTAACTGGCAGTGAAGAAGTGAACCGTGGCAATTTTGGTGTGATGTATCACCTTGAGTTTGAGGAAGTTGCACCTAATACAGCAATTGTGGTCAATCCACGTGGTGGTCATTATGCCGGAGCATTTTTAGTAAATAACAACCTTATCTATGCGCCAGCTGCAGGTATTCTATCAGGCCCGACAGAAGCTGGAGTGATCTATCGCACAGGCAATCGTGCTGAAGAAGTGACGATTTCATTTAGTCCAGCAGCAGGAAGTAACCTACCAATTAATGTTGTGTTTATTCCATATCAATAAAAGTAATGATAGACGGTTATGCAATGATAAGTTGCTAGCCGTCTTTTTTATCCCCCTAGTCCAGTACGTGAATATCCGTGAGAGAGGTAAGATAACCTAGTCCTCTCTCTATTGGAAATGATAAGGTCTATTTACCAACACCCTCCTATAGCTTAGCGTTCGAAAATCTTATAAAGTATTACTTGTGAGACAGAGACAACAACGTCTTACAAAACAGTTTACTTCTATAAATACTTTATATATATATTCCAAGGGGGAAATTACATCAATGGGTTATCAACCAAAAAACTTTCGTAAATTTTTAGCAACATCAGTATCGGCAGCAGTCGTAGCAACAGTCGCAGCACCAATGGGAGCGGTACAAGTAGCAGCTGCAGAGAATCCTTTTTCAGATGTTGTTGAAGGTACTTACTACTATGATGCTGTTACAAAAATGGCTGAAGCTGGTTTTATTAACGGAATTGGAAATGGCCAGTTTGGTACAAACCTCGAACTAAAACGAGGAGATGCAGCAGTATTATTCGCTAACTCATTATTATGGGACACAGATAATGTCTCAGACAACCCATTTACGGATGTTGAAAATATTTACTACCATAATGCAATTGTTAAAGCACAAGAGCTTGGCGTGATCAACGGACGTACAGCAACAACTTTTGCTCCGCAAGATAGCTTAACTCGTGGTGAAATGGCAGCTCTTTTAACGCGTGCGTTTGATTTAGAAGCAGATTTAACTCAATCAGTACCATTTACTGATATTGAAAATGAATACTTTAAAGAAGATATTATCGCTGTATACCAAGCAGGTTTAACTGAAGGTGCTACTGCAACTACATTTAACCCTAAAGGCACAGTGACAAGAGCACAATTTGCAACATTCCTATATAGACATGCAACAGTACAAGAAAATGTTGAAGCACAAATTAATGTAGAAACACCTGAAATCACAAGCTTCAATGCGATCGCTAACGATGACCAAACAATCGTTGTTAACGGAGCTGCAACAGATGCAGAACGCGTAGAAGTAAGCCTTGATGGTGAAAACTTTGTTGAGGCAGAGTTAGATGAAGAAGGTAACTTCACATTCACTTCTGATCAATTAGATCCTGGCGTTTATTCAGTATCAGCGATCGCTTACAATGGCGAGGTTGCTTCTGAAGTAGCTACAGAAGATGTAACAATTGTTTCAGCTGAAACTGGAGTTGCAGGTTTTGTATCATTAAGTGGTTCAGGCGATGTTGACGGAATTACGGTTTCTGTCGATGGAAAAGAAGCAAAAACGAATAAAGATGGCTATTTTGCTATTGAAGGAATTACGGCTGGAGAGCATACAGTAACAGTTAGTAAAACTGGTTATGAAACAGAAGAATTAACAGTTAATGTCATTGAGGACAAAGCTTCAGCTATTTTCGTTGAATTAACTGCTTTAGCTAAAGCTGACATCGAAATTAACGCAACAGTTGTTGACAGCCAATCAGCTGCTCCAGTTGTCAATGCAGATGTTGTTCTAGAGCGTTATGACGAAGATGAAGACGAGTGGGTTGCAGTTGACTTAAATGATGCAGCAGAAACTAATTCAAATGGTCAAATTGTGATTGCTAATAATGCAGAAACAAATGCAAATGGCGCACTAAACTATGGTGACGAACTTCGTTTACAAGTAAGCAAAGACTACAACGATGGAAACCTTGATGGTGCATATCATGCAACAGACTGGATCGAGTTCTCATTACCAAAAGACCGCAATGTAACAACAGTTCTTGATGGAATTGAAATGGATGCTGTTGAAGCATTAACAATTGACGGTACGGTATTAAATGCTGAAGAAGACGCTGTAGCTTCACAAACAGTTCAATTATTTGACCAAGGTGGAGAAAATCTATTAGCGAATGTCGACACAAACGCTGAAGGTGAATTTGAATTTGACGGCTTAACATTACCATCAGGCACTTACTTTGTAAAAGTTGATACAGGTAGTGCAGAAGACGCAATCTACACAGCTGAGCTAGAAGTTGTTGAAGGTCAAGATGTAACAGCTGACATTAACCTAGAAGCTGGTTTCGATGTTGATGTAACAATCGGTGCAGCTGGTGTTGCGAATGAATTAAAAGCTGATGACACGTATAAAGCTCAAATCGTATCAAATGGTGTTGTTGTAGCTGAAGACGAAGCAGAGATCGCGCTAGATGGTGATGCTAGATCATTAGGATTCAACTTTGATCGTATCCCATCAGGAGACTACACAGTTCGTGTATCAGGCGACTACATTTTACCAACTGAGTTCACTGTAACTGTTGATGGTGATGACGCAACAGCAGAAGGTAATGTAACAACTGCTGGTGTGATCGAAGGTTCAATCTCAGGCGTAAGTGAAGATGCACTAGTTTCATTAGTTGATGCAGACGGTGAAGTAGTTGATACAGTTGAAACTACTGACGCTTACAAGTTTGCTAGCGTAGCAGCTGGAGACTATACAGTCGAAGTCAGCAAAGCTGGTTTTGAATCAAAAGCATCTGATGAATTTACTGTAGAAGCGAAACAACAAGTAACTGGGGTTGACTTCACATTAGAAGCAATTGAAGAAGTAACTTCAGCAACTATCTCTGGTTATGTTCGTACTGAAGGTTCTCTAAATCCAGCAGCAGGCGCTTCTTTATCATTCTACGCAATTGCTGTTGAAGAT
The DNA here is from genome assembly GCF_019039105.1 of Desertibacillus haloalkaliphilus. Classification (NCBI taxonomy): domain Bacteria; kingdom Bacillati; phylum Bacillota; class Bacilli; order Caryophanales; family Bacillaceae; genus Desertibacillus; species Desertibacillus haloalkaliphilus. Next base: position 259,487 of record NZ_JAHPIV010000003.1, read on the forward strand.
GAAGAGCCAGGTGCATATGTAGATTCAGTAGCTGTTGAATCTAATGGTTCATACAGCAAGGAACTAGAAGAAGGAACGTACCAAGTCGTTGTTCGCGATGGTGGAAACCACGAAACATTTATGACAACATTAAATGTAACTGCTGATAGAGACCGTGAAAATGTTAACTACACATTAGAAGCTGGTGGCGAAGCTAGCCTTGAGTTAACATTAGTTGACGAAGATGGTGAAGAATTAGATCCAACTAACATCACATTTGACACATTAGCTCTATATGATTCAGAAGCTGATGCAAGTGATGAGTCAACTGACCCAGCTCTAACAGTAAATAGTGCTGATGTAACAGAAGAGACAATTACGTTTGCTGATCTTTCAGCTGGAACGTACACATTAGTATTAGAAGCTGATGGCTACAATGATGTTTCTCGTTCAGTTGAAGTTACGAAAAATGACGATGCAACTCTTGAAATCTCATTTACAGAAGTAGTTGAAGCTGAGGAGCATTCAGTAAGCCTACGTGCGATCCATGCAGACAATAATGCAAACTTTGATGGTGCTACAGTATTAGCATTTGATAAAGATGGTGAAGTTGCTGCACGTACAACTACTGACGCTTCTGGTGAAGCAGCATTATCACTAGTTGATGGAGCGTATACAATTGCTGTAATCGCTGATGGTTATGTTGTTTCAAAACAAACAGTAACTGTTGATGGTGATGATGTAACAGCTGCTTTAGTACAATTAGCTCAATACTAAGACTCTTTGAAATAAGAGAGAGCATTTGAGTGATTAAGATTATAGAAAGCCCTTTGGAGCAATGTCTCCGAAGGGCTTTTTAGTTGTAAAGGGTACGGAGTGCGCTAGCAAGGGTGAATAATCAGTGAAGTGGGCTTACTCACGCCGCCTTGGATTGGAATATGGGTGAGAACACACTGGTGAGAAGAAGTGTAATCAATGAGGGTGGTAAAGGGTACGGAGTGCGCTAGCAAGGGTGAATAATCAGTGAAGTGGGCTTACTCACGCCGCCTTGGATTGAAGGAAGAGGGAGAGCGCCCTGAAGAGGAGGAGTGTATTCGATGAGGGTGGTAAAGGGGCCGGAGTGTGCTAACAAGGGTGAATAATCAGTGAAGTGGGCTTACTCACGCCGTCTTAAATTGCAGAAAGAGAGCGAGTGATCGGGAAAAGAGAAGCAGGTTCAAGGGGGGTGAGTTTATTGGGTAGCAAAAAAGAGGCTAGAATAAAAGGTTGAATTTTTTACCTTTTATCCCAGCCCGTTTTTCGTAGTTACCAAATATCAATTACTTCTGGAGCAAGTCCTTCATCTTCTTCCTCACTAATTACTGTTTCAATCGTTACTGTTTGCGTTTGTTGATTCCAGCTTACATCGGCTCCGGTTGCTTCACTAATAAAGCGGAGTGGGACGAGAGTTCTTCCTTGTAAAATCTGAGCTGGGACATCTAATTGCTGCGCATCACCATTTACATAAGCGGTTGTTTGATTGATCGTTAAGGTGATGTTCGTTCCAGGCATCTCACCAGTAACTTTTTGCGTAGCTTGTTCCCAACCTACAGACATACCGAGTGCTTCAAAGATGGGGCGGAATTCAACGATTGTGCGGTTATTTTCTAATAGTGGATCATTTGTAAATTCTAGTTTTTCTCCATCAACAAAAACTGTTATCGGAGACGATGCATCAGCTTGTACAGGTGCAATCGATAGAATCAGAGCGAAAGCAAGCATCGTCAATATTCTTTTCATCATAGTGATTTCCTCCTCTAGCATAATTAACCTCTATTAGAGTATATCATCATTTGTAAGGTTAGTGGTTAATTGTTTCAGTGGGACCCTAGGTGCGCTATTTTTGAACAAAAGAGTGTTTATAGGGAGGAAGAGGACAGAGGGTTCGCTAATGGCCCGAGATGAATTGGAAAATGGGTTAGGAATAGCAAATAACGGAATGAGAGTCCATATAGCCTCTAAAAAGTGCTAGATTTGGGGAAATAGCGGATCTAGGGTCCTCATCTCTCCTCGCCTCTCCAGGCTTGTCTTTTTCAACGCAAAAAAAGGACCAAATCGCCACCGATTTGATCCTTCCTTATTCCCAAATCATCACCCTGATAATGTGTTTGATTGGTTTTGGTCTTGATATGGGTTTCTTTTTTCGACTTCTCGGTACGGTACTTTCTTTGGTGCTGCTCCGAAAATCATCCATGAGCCTTTAACGTATTTTAATGTTAAACCTACGACGATCCATGAGATGAATAGTGCGGCTAAAAATCCACCAACAATCCAAGCGTGATAGATGATTGGGTTTCCGCTTACCTCCATGCGACGGTAATAGAAGAGTACGAGTGGATGGAACAAATACACACCAAACGATGCTACTCCTAAGTGAATCATCGCATTAACGATACGTGCGGACCATTTTTCATAGATCCAATACGATAGCTGCATGAGCACGAGTGCTGAAGTGATCGTATGAACATTCCATAATCCCGTATAGAGCCTTGAATCTGCCCATAAACCAGTCGTTCGTGTCCAATAATAGAGATAGACGTGGGCAAGTCCGGCCCCAATCCAAACGATCCAGAGTAGAACCCAGAACAAGCCTTTCTTTGTCATAAAGTTTTCCTTCTTCACTTTCAGCCAGTCAATCGCTGTGTTGTAATGAATGCCAAGGAATGCCCCTAGGAAGTAGTAAGACATATACGAAATCGAAAGACTTCCAGTTCTTGCATAGCCAATATAGAGGTTGTTGATAATAACGAAGCCCCATTGCAATACAAATCCAATCAAAATCGAATAGGTGACGAATTTTTTACTCGCTTTAAACACCCATAGAAGCAGTGGGAACAGGATGAAAAATTGAATACTGATAAATACAAAATAAAGATGCGTATATGCACTTCCTGTTAAAAGCTTTTGTGTAAAATCAAAGAATCGTTCGCTATACGTGTAATGTCCATAGTAATAGTAAACAAGGATGCTGTAATACAAGATTGAGAACAGCAAGTACGGAACGAGAATATAGAGCAGACGCTTTTTGTAAAACCGTTTAATCAACGATTTGTCTAGTGGTCGGTTGAAATAGTTGTAAAACAAGACAAAACTGCTCAGTAAAATGAATGTCGGTGTACCAAACTTAAAAAAGATATTTATAAAATTATAGAGTGGATAATAGGTAGAACTTTGATCAAGGTCAACGACAATTTGTGAGGTTGAGTGAACAAGCAACACACCTAAAATCGCGAGCGTACGGACAATATAAATTTCATTGATTTGATTGTTGTTTGCCATTCCGAGTCCTCCTTTTAGAGTCTGTTCAAAAAGGGGTGTTTCTTCCCGTTTGAAAAGACTTAAAGCAATGGGCAGAGCCGCTGCAGGCGTGCAGCGAGTGGAGCCATTGCATAACACTTTTTAAATACGCTTTTTTAGAGGTTCTTTTATATCAATCTACAATATTACTATTATAACGAGCGCCACTGTCGAAAACAAAGGTATTTTTTGCTGGTCTAGGAAAGCGTACTAGAAACTATTGATTTACCGCTTGTCATTACGACAGCGTAATCAATTTGTAACCTTATTCTTATGTGCAAGTTTGCGTTTTTCTTGTAGAATAAATAAAGTGATTGACGTATGTTGTAAGAATATAGGAGATGAACATATGAAAGCTTACCAGTTTACTAGAGTTTTATCACTCGTGCTTGTTTTGACACTTGTTTCGATGCCGTTATATGGTACGGGTGCTGCAGCATCAACGTATGGCGATCAAGATTCGCTCTTTACGTCTGAGTTGTCACCAGGCGTCAACTATGAAAATGACTATTACCGAGGAGGGAGCATACAGCGATCGGTTCACCAGCTCACTGTCGATATGAATCATGCGGATACGAGCATCGCTCTTGGGATACCGTCACCGCTTAACCGCTTAACAACGACAACTCAACAAGCGGTAGCCAATACATATGAAGGTCATTATGTCGTCGGCGCGATTAACGGAGGTTTTTTCAATCCGACATCACGCTTTCCTTCAAGCATTGTCACAGTGAACAATCAACTCCGTTATTTTGGGCTAGCATCAGAAGATGATGATGGACCGATCCATCAGTCGGCTGCCTTTGGGATGAAAACCGATGGTACAGCGCTGATTGATAACTATGATGCAAGTCTCTCAGTATCTATCAATCAAGTCGACTTGCCAGTGACGACGATTAATCACGAGCGTTTATATGGTGAAACAGTCGTTTACACACCAGATCATTCAGAATCAACGGTAAAGGCTAACCAATATGTGACCGATGTTGTGATTACCGGAGCTTCAAAAAATCCAGCAGAGCTTTCATTTGGTGATACGATTACAGGAACTGTTGCTGAAATTGCTAGATTTGGTGAAGGTGTTGATCGTTCGATTCCTGAAGATGGATTTATTATTTCATCACATGGACAGGTGTTATCTGACCAGCTTGAAAACGTAGAAGTTGGTGATACAGTCACACTTACTGCAGAAATCGATGATCAGTGGAAACAAACCGAATTCATGATTGCAACAGGGCCAATGCTTGTAAAAGATGGGAACGTAGCGATTAGTATGAATACAGAAAGTTCATTTGCCCAGAGCCGCCACCCACGTACAGCCATTGGCGTTTCCAAGGACGGTTCAGAGCTATTCATGGTCACAGTTGACGGCCGTCAAACAGGGTTTAGTGATGGAAGTAGTTTACGAGATCTAGCAAACTATTTAATCGAGCTCGGGGCTGATCGCGCGATTAACCTCGATGGTGGTGGATCAACGACAATGGCAGCGCGCCTCCCGAGGCTTGCGTATCCAGTAGTCGTTAACAGCCCATCAGATGGACGAGAGCGTGCGGTTTCAACGACGCTTCAAGTCGTAAGTACAGAACCACCAGTTCGAGTTGATGAGGAAATGATCATTATTGACGAATTTGAAGATGTGAGCGATTGGCGTGCGGATACGGCACGTGCATCAGCGACACTTGAGAGAAGTGGAGCTTATGATCCCGTACGTCTTGGAAACTATTCCGCGAAACTTGATTACGACTATTCGACAGGTGATGAGGGAACTGCAGCAGCTTATGTAGCAGCAAGAGATTCTCAGTATTTACAAGGGCAACCAGTCGAGATTGGTGCTTGGGTGTTCGGTGATGGCAATGACCACTGGCTTCGTGGTCAAATAAGCGACCGTACCGGACAAAATCATACGATTAACTTCACCGCTGAAGACGGAATGAATTGGAGTGGCTGGCGCTACGTAAGAGCAGATATTCCAGCTAACGTTCCACATCCAATTTCATTTAATCAAATTTATGTGGCGCAACCAAATGCAGATAAGCAAGGAAAAGGGACGATTTTTATCGATCAAATCGAAGCGATCTATGACTCAAGCTATCATGTCGAGCGCTTTAGTGATATTGATAGCGAGCATTGGGCATACGGTGGTGTGATCGCTCTCAACGATCGCCATATTATTACCGGATTTACTGATGGTTCGTTCCAACCTGGTGTAAGCATTACTCGGGCACAGGCAGCTACGATGTTAGTGCGAGAGCTTGGGCTTGATACAGAGAATCGCCCGGCGCCTGATTTTAACGATGTCCGTGCGACGTCAGGTTACTACGATGTGATCGCAACGGTTGCTGATGAAGGTTTACTAACCGGAAAAGCGGAGAAAACCTTTGCCCCAAATGAGTCATTAACACGTGCGGAAATGGCCGTGATCATGCAACGAGCTTACAACCTAGTTGGTGAAACTGAAGAGCAGTTTAGCGATGTGAACACGGAACATTGGGCACATGGAGCAATTAACACGCTAGCGGCTAATGACCTTGCTGGTGGATACCCAGATGGCACATTTGGTCCGAGCAACGAGATTACTAGAGCTGAGTTTTCTGTATTGATGTACCGAGTCATTGATGATCTATAACAGCACTAGGGAAAAAGGTAGAAATTGCGACAAAAATACCTATGTTCACTGAGTGCATTCTGCTACAATAAGTAGTAGTTTGATATTTTTATACAAATGAGTACAAGCGTATACATATAGGCCGTTCCGTCATTATAGGTGAGGGTATTGGGCCTGTATGTAAAACGTAGAATTATAGATCGTCTGAACCTTGATTTGTGAAGGGAGTTTTTAATGTGAAAAAGGTTATCGCCTTTTGTTTGATCGTGGCACTCATTGTAGCAATGCCATTTTCAGTAAGTGCTAACCAAAACGATGATCTCGTTGACCACTCGCTAGAAGAGGAAATGAGATCAGTGATTGATCGTGGCATTATGAGAGGCTATCGTGACGGTGTCTATGGGCCGGATGATTCGATCACACGTGCGCAATTTGCGACATTTATTGCCCGGGCACTAAATCTACCAACAGGATCATCTGATTTTGATGATGTTGCTGATGATTATCTATTAAGAGGTGGGATATCAAGAGCAGCATCAGCTGGTATCGTTGGTGGTTACCCCGGTAATGTCTTTCATCCTGATGAAAACATTACGAGAGAGCAAATGGCTGTCATGATTGACCGTGCGTTAGAGTATCAAAATGTTTCACGAAACACGGTTCACCTGTCATTTACCGATGTCGACAACATTCATCCGATGTATCGCACAGCGATCGCTCATAATGTTTACTTTGGAATTATCCAAGGAATGCCACGCGGCGATGGCACATATCAGTTTGGACCAAAAGATCATGCGACACGCGCCCATGCGGCAGCGTTTATTGACCGAATGTTACATGTTGCGGAAAATGATGGGGAACGAATCGTCCATTATCAGCTTGCGACGATTGATCAACAAGGAAATGTTCAATTTGCACCTCAGCAGTATACAAGTTTTGACGATGCGAACAATCAACGTTCGAATCAACAAGTGATTTATTTGGGACAAGACATGATTAAGATGAATGATGGAATCGTGACCGCAGCACCGTCAGAAGGGAACTTCATTGTGATTATTTATGATGAAGATCGAAAAACTCAGCTGGCTTATGTAAATGCTGGTGCTGAAATGGAGTACCTAGATGCTGATGAAGATTTCGTAAAAGTTCAGTTTGCTGATGCGGTTGGCTATGTTGAGCAAACGGAAGTGATGCTCACACCGACAGCACTACTAGAAGGTCAATCATATTATAAAAATGTTGATGGTGACCTTTTACACTATATTTATAACCCGCTAACGAATCGTTACGTATCTTATATGTATGGACCTGCTCCTTCATTTTTAGAGGAGAACCAAGAGTATACGAGCATCAATGGTTGGGAGTTTTATAATCGTGCGAACCAAAAGGTAGGCGAAGCACGTCAATATTTTAATTACTTGCCACTACGAACAAAAACTAATTATTCAGCAGAAGAGTTGAACGAGTATATCAAAGCCGTACGTCCTGACAGTCCATTAGCGGAATTAGGGCATGTCTTTAAAGAGGCAGAAGAAGAGTATGAGCTCAATGCACTATACTTGCTAGCAAAAGCGATCCATGAAAGTAACTATGCTCAAAGTCAAATTGCACAAGAAAAGTACAACCTATTTGGCTTACGTGCAACGGACAGCGATCCACTGCGTAATGCAGAGACATTTGATAGCTTTGAAGATTCAATTATGTATATCGCTGATTATGTATCACAGCGTTATGTCGATCCAAATGGATGGTATTTTAATAGTGCCGTTCTTGGTAACAAGAGTATTGGCTTGAATGTTAGCTATGCTTCTGATCCATTCTGGGGTCAAAAGATTGCTGGTCACATGTACCGTGCCGACAAGTTTTTAGGTCAAAAAGATCTAAACTACTACACTATTGGCAAAACAACTAGTTTTTTAAATGTTAGGCATGAGCCAAATACAAACATTGCAGCACAGTTCACATATCCGAATCCAGGCGTGTATCTTGCCATACTAGAAGAAAGCACGCAAGCGGATGGAACGTGGTACAAAATTTATTCAGACCATATGGATTTTACACATGCACATGTTCATGGTGATTATGTAACTGAAATTACAACGGTGAGATAAGAGAGATCTTGTATTTGTTCATTGTTTTAGTTTTATAGAGGGAATGCACTGCATATGCAGAGGTGTTTCCTCTTTTTCACTTATAGATTCTGTTCAAAAAGGGGTGTTTTCTCCGTTTGAACAGAATCTATAAACAAGCTCTTATATAGTAGTTACAATTTTATTAAGGAGGGATTCATTTGAGTGTCAGGAAGGTTTTGCTGCTAACTCTTAGTGTGTTGCTGATATTGTCCACCTTTGCCCTACCATCGGTTCTAGCAGCAGACAAAGGTAAGGTGACAGGCAGCAGTTTAAATGTTCGTTCGGCACCTGATACAACAGCTGAACGTGTCGGAAGCTTAAGCCATGGCGCTACCGTGACGATTACAGATGTCGTTGATGAATGGTATGAAATTGATTATGACAATGCGAGCGCCTTTGTTCACGGTGATTTTGTTGAAGTAGCACCACAAGCAAATCCATCGAATGAAAACGCTACGAATGAGCGCAACACGATTAAAATTTTTGTTGATGAAGTTCAAGTGGAGCTTCCATTTGATGAGCCACCAATGGTTGATAATCATTTATTAGTGCCATTCCGTGCAATTGGTGAAGCGTTAGATATTGACGTTCGCTGGATGGGGGAATCTAAACAGGTATGGTCATCGAATACAACAACAGAGGTCCTATTTACGATTGATGATGAGATCACTAGAGTAAATGGTGATTTTATCTCCGTAAGTCCGGCACCACGTATTGTTGAAAGCAGTACCGTCATTCCGCTTCGCTTCTTTGCAGAAACATTTGATGCTGACGTGAATTGGAATCAAAGCACACGTGAAGCGCATATTAATAGCCCTGCAGAAGTGAAGGATGAGTCAACCGAGGAAGTTGTTGAAGAAACGGAAGAAGAACAGCGTGATGAAGAGAAGGTAGACGAGCCGCCAGTTGCTGAGGGCCCAGAGGTTGACATTGAGGACCTTCCTGAGGTTGAGGCTAATGGTGAGTATGCAGCTGTTGTTAATGCATCTCCACTCAATGTGCGAGCTGGACCTGGGACAGATTATGAATCAGTTGACCGTTTGACAAGAGGGGATCAAGTCATTGTTACAAGCTTTAATAATCGCTGGGTAAATGTTGAATATGATGAGGGCAAGGAAGGGTATGTCCAATCATTGTATTTAGATCTGTATAAAGATGATGAGGTTATTAAGCTCCTTGGTGAGCCTACGGTTGAACAAGCGGAAGGTCAGACGACGATCACACTGCCGAAAATTGGTGGAAGTATCCGTTCATCTGATCGAGAAGTTGCCGATCAAGTCTATCAATTATCTGTATCAGCATCAGAAACATTTGAATTTCCTGATCGAGTTAGAGGACTTGAACGAACACAATATGTAGAAGAAGGTCACCGCACTCACATTTATTTATACATAGAAGATGATTATCACCCGGTCATTCAACATTCGGATGACGATGTGATCATTACACTAAGCCATGGTGATTTCACTGAGGCTCCTAATCTTGGAGGTCAGAAAATTGTGATTGATGCTGGTCATGGTGGTAAGGATCCAGGCGCCATTGCCAACGGATTAGAGGAAAAAGAAATTGTTCTAGATGTTAGCTTGCGCGTTCAGCGATTGCTTGAAGCGGCTGATTTCGATGTTACGATGACTAGAACAGATGATACGTATTTAACATTGGCAGAACGAGTACAAATCGCTCATGACGTTAATGCAGATTCATTTGTAAGTATTCATGCGAATGCAGCAGAGAATACAAACGCTTCGGGAACGGAGACTTACTGGAATGCCACGCATTCGAGCGAAAATAGTCACGCTCTTGCTGAAGTGATTCAAGAAAAGTTACTTGAAAAGCTCGACACAAATGACCGTGGTGTCAAAGACGGTTCGTTCTATGTGATCCGTAATGCGAAGATGCCAAGTATCCTCGTTGAATTAGGGTTTATGACAAACCTTGGGGATGCTGAGATCTTAAGGTCCGATCGTTACCGCGAGTATGCGGCTGAGGCGATTGCTGAAGGATTAATAGAGTATTATGAGTAGGTAATTAAAAAGGCTGAAGTGACTGCTATCTCGTTTAATGAGATGACTGTCACTTCAGCCTTATTTTTTGCACTTTATTTCTTTTGTTCAGGTGGATATGCTTTCCACTTACTTAAATCAATTGATTCTTTTGTAATTAAGGATTTCGGGAAGATGAATGTCCATGGCTTACTTGTGTTTGCTTTGACCTGCAGCTTTTCAAGCTTGAAGCCACCTTTAGCAATCACTTCGCCGCTTGCATCTTCAACTTGTAATGGTAGTTGCTCTAAATTAACATTCTTCTCACTACCGTTACGGATTAATAGCGTAACATGAAGGTCACCATTCTCCGCTTGGTTCGCTTTTAAGCCCATAAAGTTCACTTCACCAGCTTTTGGTGGTGTAAGCTTGTTCACCATTTCCTCCAGTTGCTGCTTGCTTTCTTCTGCTAGTGACTTCTCCCAGCTTTCAGCAAGTTCTAATGAGTGCTTTCTTGATGTTGGCTTCAGTTGGAAGGCAAGTTTCCAGCCTTCAGCAGGAAGTTCTGTTGTAAACAAGTCTTTTGATGTAAATTTGAAATTCCACGGACGAGCGCTTTTTGCTGGGATTTCACCGACATCAGCAAGGTTGAACGCTTTGCGTCCTAATACTTCATCATTATCATCTAATAAAACAAGTGTCGCATCTTCTAATTTAATCGCCTTATCTAAACTGTTACGAACGAATGCAGCGATTCGGTATGAACCGTCATCACTTTGCATAATATTGATGCCTGAAAGTGACAATTGGTTCGGCTTAAGTGGAGGTAATTCCTGATTTAAAAACTGAAACGCATAGCGATCTTCTTTTGGAATGTTCCACTCAGGGTGAATCGATAGCTCTGTATAAATCTCGTCATCACTGCTATCTGTTGATGTTTCATCAAGTAATTCCTCCGATGAAACTGTACTTTCGCTTCCTTCCATTTTCGGGCTTTCCCCATTTTTCTTTTTAAAAAAAGGTAGCATTATTGTTCCCCCTCGTTCTCTTTAAAGTAAGGCTTTGTCACCTTTGTTAAATGGATGCTGGCATCACGCTCTAAGGAGTGATACATGATCGTAAATAGCTCGTAGCCTTCGCGCGTATAGATACGCATAGGATCTTCTTGGCTATAGCCACGTAAGCCAATCCCCTCTTTCAGACGATTCATCTCTTCGATGTGTTGTAGCCAGTGAAAGTCAATCGTCATTAATAAAATGCGGTTGCATTTCGCTTGAACATTCTCATTATCTGAGAGTTGTTTTAATTTTTCAATATAGTTCTTTGATTTTTCAGCAACGATTTCTTTTACTTCACTAACATCGACCACGTCCTTGCCAAATGAAATGTTGGCGTCTGCAAGAATGTGGTTTAGGCGGGTTGATAACTCAGTTAAGTTCCATTCTTCTGGGAGCAGTTCTTTCGGGCAATATTGCTCAACGAACTGTTCAGCACTTGATTCGATCATTGGTAATAAGATCGATAGTGGATCATCACTTTCAAGCACACGGTTACGTAATTCGTAAATGACATTTCGCTGTTCGTTGACGATGTTATCGAGTTTCAACGTATATTCTCGTGCTGCATAGTTCGCATCTTCACACATCCGTTGAGCACGGTCAATGAGCGTGTAGATGTCTTTATTGGTAATTACACCATCGCTATCGGTTGTTAGCTTGTTTTCATGTTTGAACTTGTCAATATCATCACGACCAAAGCGCTGAATCATCTCATCTTCAATCGAAATGAAAAATTGCGTCTCACCTGGGTCACCTTGACGACCTGAGCGTCCTTTTAACTGATTATCGATTCGACGACTCTCATGACGCTCTGTCCCGAGCACAAACAATCCGCCAAGTTCGGCTACGCCTTCACCGAGCATAATATCTGTTCCACGCCCAGCCATGTTTGTCGCGATCGTTACTTGGTGTTTCTGTCCGGCAAGTGAAATCAGCTGCACTTCGTTTTCAACACTTTTCGCATTAAGAAGTTCATATGGAATTTCAGCCTCATCAAGGTAAGTAGCCATCGTTTCAGACTGAATAATCGATGCTGTTCCGATCAGAACTGGTTGCCCTGTTTCATGACGCTTTTTCACTTCATTGGCAACGGCCTTGTACTTTTGCTCTGTTGTCGCAAAGACGATGTCCTGCTTATCTTCACGGATACGCGGTTTGTTCGTTGGTACTTGGATAACATCCATACCGTAAAGCATTTGGAACTCTTTTTCTTCCGTTTTTGCTGTCCCAGTCATTCCGGATAGTTTCGGGTACATACGGAAGTAGTTTTGGATCGTAATCATCGCTTGTGTTTTGTTTTCTTCGGTGATCTGTAGGCCTTCTTTCGCTTCAAGCGCTTGGTGTAGACCATCGCTAAATGTACGACCTTCCATCACACGTCCGGTAAACATATCAACAAGCTGAATTTGCCCTTCTTTTACGATATAGTCGACATCGCGACGGAACATCACGCGTGCACGTAATGCTTGTAGGACAAAGTGATAGAGTGTTTGATGTTCAAGGTCATACAGGTTATCAATTCCAAATGCACGTTCAACCTTTGTAATCCCGTCATCGGTTAAGTTTGTTGATTTCGTAATGGGATCGTATAAATAATCCTCATCCGCTTTGAAGCTACGCGCCATTTTCGCACAAATGTGGTAGAGACTTGGATTGACCTGTGTTTTTCCGGCAATGATTAATGGTGTCTTTGCCTCGTCGACAAGGACACTGTCAATTTCATCGATAATCGCAAAGTGGAATGGACGCTGAACGCGTTGGCCAACGCTATATACCATATTGTCACGTAAGAGGTCGAAACCAAATTCATTACCAATACCGTACGTAATATCCGCTTGATAAGCCGCTTTCTTTTCGGCGGGTGGCAATTGTGAAATATTCAAGCCAACCGTTAACCCTAAAAACTCATGAACTTGTCCAATCAGCTCACGGTCACGTTTGGCTAAGTACTCATTAACTGTAATGACGTGAACGCCTTTGCCTTCAAGGGCACGCAAATAACTTGGAAGTGAAGCAACAAGTGTTTTCCCTTCCCCTGTTGGCATTTCAGAAATATCACCTTCATTTAAAACAAGTCCACCGATGAGCTGGACATCATAGTGACGTAGGCCAAGCACACGCTTTGACGCTTCGCGGACGACAGCAAATGCTTCAGGTTTGATGTCATCGAGCGCTTTTCCATTGGCTAGTTTGTCTTTAAATTCAGTTGTTTTCGCTTGTAACTCTTCATCTGATAGCTTTTCGATTTGAGGTTCAAGCTTATTTATGCGCTCAACGATTTTTTGGTACTTCTTCAATTTTCGCTGTTGTTCGTCACCGATTAACTTTTTTATCGTACCGAGCATAGTATTCTCTCCTTAAAATTAGCATCCTGATCAAGCTGTTCAAAATGGTTCGTTAGTAGGTAGGTATTTTGAACAGACCTTACACTTTTTTACACGCTCTAATAGTATAACATGAATTAAATATTCAATAACAGTTGTGAAATTATAGTAAAACCGGCCGTTGACCTTTTAGAGTCTGTTCAAAAAGGGATGTTTTTCCCTAGCAGGCGTGGCAGCGAGTGGAGCCATTGCATAACACATTTTAAACATGCTCTTCTAGGGTAGGAGGTCAAAATGAACGGAAATTACAAGCTTTCACATACGGATTCGATTCCCAAGTTCGTGTTTTTTTGATATGATTTGCTAGGAAGTATAAATCTAGAGAATAAGATGGTGATTTGATTTGTCTTATGAGAAAGTGTCGATTCTTGGGGTCGATTTTATTAATACAACAATGAATGAAATGATTGCAAGGTTAGGGGATCATTTGGAAAAGGAAGAAAAGGCGTTTGTCGTCACGGCTAATCCTGAAATTGTCCTTGCTGCACACAATGATCAAGACTATCAAAAGCTGCTAGCAAAGGCAAACTATATTACAGCTGATGGGATCGGTGTCGTCAAAGCCGCTCAATTGTTAGGTCAACCACTGCCTGAGCGAGTCACGGGCTTTGATATGTTTATGGCGTTATTACAACTCGCAAACGAAAAGTCGTACAAGCTTTACTTACTCGGAGCAAAGCCAGAAGTGCTTGAGAAGACGAAGCAAGCGGTTGAAAGCCAATTTCCGAATGTAACGATCGTCGGCTCTCATCACGGCTTTTTTGAGTGGGACGAGCCAACGATTGAGAATGAAATTAAGGAGACAGAACCTGATCTTGTCTTTGTCGCGCTCGGCTTTCCGCGTCAGGAAAAATGGATCTCAGAACGAATTTCTTCCTTTAATAAGGGAATCTTCATTGGTATCGGCGGGAGCTTCGACGTTTTAGCAGGAGAAGTAAACCGTGCGCCTGAAATTTGGCAAAAGCTTAATGTCGAGTGGCTATACCGACTGATTCAACAGCCGTCGCGGTGGAAACGGATGATGGCATTGCCGATTTTTGCAGGCAAAGTGATTGGTCAGAAAGTTAAGGGTAGCAAATGAGTCAAACATTTGTAAAAGGTGCACTGCTGTTAACGATTGCGACGTTTCTGTCGAAGGTGCTAGGCAGTGTCTTTCGAATTCCATTACAAAATATTGCTGGTGATGAAGTATTAGGAATCTTTTCGATTGTTTATCCTGTCTATATGACGGTGTTAACGATCTCTGTTGCCGGTATTCCAATTGCGATCTCGAAATTGATCTCTGAAGCGCGGGTCAAAAAGGATGAGACCGAGGTTCGCAACGTGTTTGTGACCGCAAGTATTTTAGCGTTTACGTTAGGTTGTACAAGTTTCATTATTTTATTTAGTTTCGCCGATTATATTGCCGTTGTCCTTGGTGGAACGTATGCGACGTATTCGATTATGGTCGTATCCTTCACATTAATTATTGCGCCGTATATGGCTGTCTACCGTGGGTTCTTCCAGGGCTATGACATTATGAATCCGACCGCATATTCACAAGTGCTTGAGCAATTTGTGCGCGTCGCCTTAATATTAGTCGCGGCTTACTATTTGGTCGCGCAACAGGCGCCAAATGACGTTGTTGCTGCTGGAGTTATGATCGGTTCTTCGATCGGTGCGCTTGCATCACTCTTGTATTTGCGGGTGACGTTTACGAAGTCAGGGCTAAAGCCAGGGGCTAGCGAAAAATATAGTTGGTCAACATTTAAAACATTTGCAAAGCGAATTTTAGTATTATCCATTCCGATCTGTGTCGGTGCCTTGACGATGGCTCTCTTAAACCTCGTCGATTCCGTCACTGTCTCAAACCAACTTCGTGCTGTTGGCAATAGCGAGGCAGATGTTGCCTTTTTATATGGGATTTATGGGCGTGGCTTGGCGCTCGTGCAAATCGCTGTTGTGTTTGCGAGTGCGCTCATTTTACCGTTAATCCCGTTAATTACAGGGGCGCTAGCGAAAAATGAAATTGAGCGAACGCGGGAGATTACGGAAAAGGCATTAAAGTTTACGCACTTAACGGCATGGCCGGCAGCGATCGGTTTACTCGCATTATCGATTCCGATAAACCTTGCATTATTTACGGACTTAGAAGGGAATGCCGTTATTGCGGTGCTTTCTTTTAGTGCGTTGTTCACTGCATTTTCCGTGTTAACAACAGGGGTCTTGCAAGGGATGAATCGCCCGAATCAAGCCGCTGTGATCGTGATGATTGCGGCGGGGTTAAAGGTTGTTTTAAATATTATCCTCGTGCGCCAGTTTGGTTTAATGGGGGCGGCGGTATCGACGTTAGTGACGTATATCGTCCTCACTAGTTTAAACCTGTGGATGATGCACCGCACGATTCCTTTTAAAGTGGTGAAACGTGATGTGTTTGTCTTTAGTGGTGCGAGCCTTGTCATGGGTGCAGTGAATGCAGCGCCGCTTGCGTTTGTTGATGTGTCGGACTGGACGCGTCTGACCGCGTTTTTATATGTTTGTGGAATGATTTTGGTCGGTGCCGTTATTTATGGCTTGCTGATCGTAGTAGGAAAAGGATTTTCAAAGCAAGAGTTAGAAGGATTACCGCTTGTAGGGAAGCTTGTCGGCAAGCGTCGAAAGGGTGTATAGATGAATGAAAAAGTGGTTATGGGGCATTGTCATCATTGCCATGCTCGTTGGAATCCCATCTTTATATGAACGAATCGCTGTAGAAGATGAAAACCGCAACTATGAAGTCGCGATTCCGTATGATGAGATTGAAGAGATGGTTACTTTCGGGCAGCAGGTGTACCCGAAGGAAGAGGTGTACCGCCAGCTTCATCAGGCGGGTGTGCATTCGGTCGGAATTGAACCGATGACGATTAGTGATTTGGAAAGTGAAGACCTCGGGATTATTAGCGAGGTTTCTCAAGCCGAGCTAATCAGCGATTATCCGTTGATTAGTACTCATATTGAAAATGATGTTGGCATGTATTTTAAAGTATTTGATGAAGATCATTATGGAATTCAGCTGCTTGTTGAGGCGTTTAACAATGAATATGAATTGCAAAATGAACGACTAAAAGCAGAAGGAAGGCCAATTGAACGGGACTTGAGCGTAAATCGCTTCACGGTCGGAGATGATACGATTTACTTTTTTCCGTACGCGTACAGCAAATCGAAACCAATTGGTTATGATATTGAAATTGTTGAGGAGTTAATCGATGCTGGGTTTTCCATTGTGCCGAGACTTTCGAATAACTATCCTTATATAGAAGAGGAAAACTACTATATTTATGAACAACTTGCGCAAATGCGTGAGCTTGGCGCAGAGCATTTACTGTTCACAGGCACTGAGGTGCCAGGCACCGGTGATGTTGAAATCATCCGGGCGTTCGCTGAAAACATCGATGATCTAGGCTATAACATTGTTACTGTTGAATTTAATCCACAAGCAGGTATGCAGACGCTACTAGCCACTGGTGACTTTGATGTTATTCGCTTATTAAGTGTTGATTACCTTGAAAAAAATAATTTCGAAGAGCAGCATGGAGAAATGGAGAAGTTCGTTCGTGGGGTGAAGGAACGTAACATTCGCATGTTTTACATTAACCTCTTAGGTGATGATCAGCGTTATCATTCACTTTCAGAAGGGATTCAAGGGATTGAAGGTGCGGTTACATTTATTGAGAAGCTTCATGAGCGCGTACCCGATCAATTTAAGGCAGGCTCAGCACAGCCATTCTCTGAGCTCGTTCCATCAACGCTTGTGAAGATCATTTCTCTCGTTGGTGTCGTTGCCTTTATTACACTGTTCATGCAAACTGCATTGCCGTCATTAACGAAGCTAGTGACAGCCGGAATGGCCCTACTCGTTCTCTTGCAACTAGTGACTGGTAGCAGCATCGTTCTCCAAGGGGTTGCACTGATTACGAGTATCGTTGGTGCGATGTTCGCGGTGCTAGCGATTAAGGATGTCCGTGATTGGAAGGATCTTATCCTGCAATACGTAAAAGCGGTGGCGATTGCTTTTGTCGCAATTTGGTTTATTGTTCTGCTGTTATATGGAACAGAGTATCTTGTTAAAATCGCTCAATTTAGAGGTGTTAAAGTTCTTGCAGCTTTACCAATGCTCATTGGGGCACTTCTCTTGTTCCGAGACAAGCTAAAGTGGTTCTTCTCATTAACTGTCCGATACTGGCATGTGGCGATTATGGTCGTATTAGGTGCTGTTTTATTATTCTACGTTGGTCGGACTGGTAACGAAGGAGTGGCATTGCCACTTGAAATGCAGTTTAGACAAATGCTTGAGAACATTTTATATGTGCGCCCACGAACAACCGAGTTTTTAATTGGGTTTCCGTTCTTCTTCCTTGGCTTGTATTTAATGAAGGAAAAGAAGGCATTTGCACCGATCTTTTTACTACTCGGGTTTATCGCCTTCTCATCAATGATTAGTACATTTACACACTTGCATACGCCGTTCTTGATTTCCGGCTTACGGACGATTTACAGCATCGTCTTCGGTGCAGGGATCGGTCTTGTCTTAATCGCTGTTTATAAAGTGGTTGAGAACCGACTCTATCCGTGGGTGAAGGCGAGGTGGAGTGAATGAGAGTAGTGCTTTCAGGTTATTATGGCTTTCATAATGTTGGTGATGAGGCGATTTTGTTCTCGATTATTGCTGCGTTAAAAGCCGAACAGCCGGACATTGAGATCGTTGTTTTATCGAATGATCCTGACTATACGAAAAAAACGTATCAAGTGGAGGCGGTGAATCGCTGGCAGCTAAAAGAAGTGTCACAAGCGATCCGTTCAGCCGATGGTGTCATTAGTGGTGGTGGCAGTCTCTTGCAAGATAAAACCGGAAATCGCAGTGTGATTTATTATAGTGGCATTATGATGATTGCTCGCGCTTATAAAAAGCCATTTGTCATTTATGCGCAAGGAATTGGACCGGTCGATAAAAAGGTGAACCAGCGAATCACGAAAGTAGCCATATCAAAAGCAAAGCTCGTCACTGTCCGTGACGAGGCATCTAAGCAATTTTTGAAGGACATTGGCTTGAAAAATGAGGTCAGCGTCGTCCCAGATCCTGTGCTTGGGATTGATGTTAATACTCGTAGCAGTGACTGGGTTCAAGAGCAGTCACTAAAGCAACCAATGCTTGCCGTTTCTGTTCGCGATTGGCCGAGCAGTGATAACTACAAAGAGGCGATCGCTGGAGCGCTTGATCAAGCAGCTGGATTAGGATACAAGGTTGTGTTTGTGCCGATGCATGGCGAACATGATGCCGAGACGTCCAAGGAAGTTGCAGCGATGATGAGTGCAGAGGCGCTGATTTCACCTCATGACGCTTCGATTGAAGAAAAAATTGCCGTCATTGGCGAATCTGCTATGTTGGTCGGAATGCGTCTCCATGCGTTAATCTTTGCCGCGGTCGTTGAAACGCCATTTTTAGCGTTATCGTACGACCCAAAAATCGATGCCTTTGCTGACCTTTGCCAACAACCTGTCGCAGCTGATGTTCATGATCGATTATCAGCTGAAGAGCTGTTTGAAAAAATCAAGCAACACAGTGAGCAACTTGAAGAAGAAAAGCAAAAGATGAACGTCTATGTAGCACAAGCTAAACAAGAAGCGAAACAAACCGCAGCACGTGCACTTGCATGCTTTCGTTAATAAATCCTACGCGCCGATTGTTATCTTAGGATAGCAGCCGGCGCGTTTTTTATGTAACATGGTATTTTTCCTAGGAAATGTGAGAGCAACAGTAACTGACATTAAGAAGGTGATCTTTGTAAAGCACGGGCGGGCAGGAAGTCGAGACCCCTACAAAAGAAGAGGGTGCCAACAAAGAGCGTAGTCCCCAAACGGTGCTAACCGTTTGCGGCGACGATAGTCGACGTAGTGAACCGATGGAGAGTGCGGTAAAAGCCTGCTATTGGCTTTTACAAGCGCTCGCAATCGGGTCACGTAAGGGACAAAGCGGCTTCACTTCACTTGATTGGTGAAGATCTCTATCTTCCCTAATTTGATGCGAAGTTCAAAATTGTGTGAAAGTGTGTAGATGGAGTGAATTTATGTAAAAAAGAATATTCAAGATATCAAGTCTATGATATAATCCTATCTGTGCTAGATTGAGAGCAAGTCCAATTTTTTTATAAATAAAAACTAAACTTTTGGGAAAAGGTAATGAAAAGGGAGGGTCAATATGCAGTACGTTTTGACGTTATTGATCTGTTTTTTATGTGCATTGTTTATTACACCTGTAGTTAGAAAATTTGCCATCAAAATTGGTGCGACAGATAAGCCAAACGAACGAAAAGTTCACCAAAAATTAATGGCGCGCCTTGGTGGTCTAGCGATATATATTAGCTTTTTACTCGGTATTGTCATTTTGCAGCCGGAAAGTACGTACACGATTCCGATTCTAATCGGTGGTTTCATTATTATTGTGACCGGATTTTTGGATGATATGATGGAGTTATCAGCGAAATGGAAACTGTTCGGGCAGATCCTTGCAGCAGTTGTCGTGATCATTGGCGGGGTTCAAGTTCAGTTTATTAACTTGCCATTTGAAAACCAACTTCATCTTGGCTGGTTCAGCATTCCGATTACGTTATTATGGATCATCGGGATTACGAACGCGATTAACTTAATCGACGGTCTTGATGGGCTAGCTGCTGGAGTGTCTTCGATTGTCTTAATTACGATTACGGCGATGGCGATGTTAGATGGAAACTTATTTATCGTTGCCCTCGGTACGATCTTACTTGGAAGTACGCTTGGATTTTTAGTGCATAACTTTAATCCAGCAAAAATTTTCATGGGCGATACGGGTGCGTTATTTTTAGGGTTTATGATTGCCGTGATTTCGTTGCTCGGATTTAAAAATGTTACGGTGTTCTCGTTATTAATCCCAGTCATCATCTTAGCCGTTCCGATTTCAGATACGTTCTTTGCAATCATTCGTCGTATCGTGAACAAAAAGCCGTTATCGGCGCCGGATAAATCACATTTACACCATTGCTTATTACGTCTTGGTTTCTCGCATAAAAAGACGGTCTTACTTATCTATGCAATGAGTGCATTTTTCGGACTGGCGGCTGTCCTACTTACGCAATCAACATTATGGGTATCACTACTGATTATTACAATCATATTAGTAGCGATTGAATTGATTGTTGAGCTTGTTGGCTTAGTCAGTACGAAATATCAACCGATGTTGAATTTTTTCCGCCGCATTGCGCGGATGTAATGAAATAAGTATCTTTGAAAGGGACCCCTCCTCCTGTTGGTGGGGTCTCTTTTTTTTGCCCTTTTGGGGGTGCCTGGCACCTTAGTTTTGTCTTCTCTACGTCGACTATCGTCGCCGCAAACGTTGGCACCGTTTTGGGACTCGCTACACTCATAGTTGGTGCCTGGCACCCCAACAACGGTGCCAGGCACCAACATCTGCACCAACATCTTTCATTGTTTAACTTTGGAGGAAGAGGATCAAAATATTGGTAAATTGATTTTGATCGGGGGTTGGAGTGAAATGAGGGGTAAAGCGTTCCTTATAATTTTCCTTTTGGTAGCGACTGTTGGTATTTATAGTATTGTCTATGCGAACGGAAGTGTTGAGCAGTCACAGGTTCAAGAGCGATATGATGTTGTTGTTATCGGTGGTGAGCCAGAAGGGGTGGCAGCAGCGGTTGCGGCAGCTCGTAATGGGGCAAAGACGTTACTTGTTGAAGATCGTGAAGCGCTAGGTGGCTTGATGACGTTAGGGATGCTCAATTATTTAGATACATACAGTGGCGTTGATGGAAAGCCTGGTGTTGCTGGACTATTTGCTGAGTGGCATGAGCAAGTTGGTGGGAAACAAGCCTTTTCAATCGATGAGTCGAAAGAAGCTTTTTTGTCACTCGTTGAAAATGAAGAGAACTTGTCATTAGCCTTACAAACCAACTTTATTGACGTTATAAAAACCAACGATGGCAAGACTGTCGTTGGGGCGAAATTACGAACGCAGGAAGGCACAGAGGTTAACGTTTATGCAGATCGTTTTATTGATGCGACTCAAGATGCCGATTTTGCGGCTTTTGCTGGTGCTCATTATTTTGTCGGCGGTGAAGATATTCTTGAAGATGAGCGTGTCATGGGCGTGACACTTATGATCCACCTAAGAGGAGTCGATTGGGGGAGAGTGAAGGAAACAGCGAGAGCTGAAACTTTCGGTGTGGCACAAGTAACAGAAGACGTTGCCTGGGGTTTTAGTGACTTGCACGATAGGTATGAACCAACGGAAGAAAATACACGTTTACGAGGGTTAAACCTTGTTAAAGTTGGTGATGAAGAGGATGCCGACTATTATATTAATGCTTTACAGATCTTTGGTGTCAATGTATTTGATCAACAAGCAATTGAAAAGGCGATTGAAAAAGGGAAACGTGAAACCGAAGCGATTGTTAGCTACTTACAGGAGGAGTTCCCCGGGTTTGAGCAAGCCGATATAGCAAGCTTTCCGAACGAATTGTATGTTCGTGAATCAAGGCACATCCTAGCTGAGTATCAGCTACCGATGGCTGATGTTTGGACGAACCGTGACCATTGGGATGGGATCGCTTATGGCGGTTATCCAGTCGATGTACAGGCAACATCCGTTCATGATTTCGGCTATATATTAGCCAACCCGAGGCAATATGCGATTCCTTTTCGCTCACTCGTTCCACTAGACATTGAGGGAGTAATTGTCGTCGGACGCTCTGCCGGTTACTCATCAGTCGCAGCAGGAAGTGCGCGCGTGATCCCTACAGGAATGGCAGTCGGTGAAGCGGGTGGTGTAGCTACCGCGCTTTCTATCGAGCAAGGGGTCAGTTATCGTCAGTTAGCCTATGATAAAGGATTAGTAACTAAATTACAAACCCGTCTGAAAAAACAAGGGGCGAAGCTAGGGCAATTTGAGGTCGATTACCCGTACCAAGGGGAATGGTATGATGAAGCTGTGCAATCTTTAATCAATCTTGGTTTACTCGTTGGAGGTTATGATAATGATCTTGGCGTTGATGAGGAGCTAACAGTAAAGCATTTCAAACAGACGCTGCTTCTAAACGGGTTGAAGCGTACGAATCTTGATGCGTATGATCAATATAAACAATCGATTGAAGCGGTTTTTGGAGATACGTTAGCCAATGACGCGACTCTATCACGTGATCAGCTGGCCGAGGATTTATTAGAAATTTTTGTTCCTCACACTCGAGTGAATGATCAGCCTTGGCAGCAGGCCTATGAAGAGGGTCTCATTGATGAGGAGTTATATAAGCGCGTACAAGAAGATCGTGTGCTGTTACGAAAGGAAGGTATCTACTTAGTAACAACTATAATAAATGATAGGAGAGAGGGTGCCTGACACTATGGTGTCAGGCACCCTCTTTTAACCATTCTTGTCGAATAAACCATAATTGAATGCATGTTTAGAGTGTAACTAGAGTACACTTTTTATAAGCTTGTTTTATTCTTCAAGGGAGTTGAACACTATGGTAGAAAACAGGTTGTCGTTTTTATACAGTCATTTTTTCTACTTCCTTATCACGTTGTGGGCGAAAATTTTTTTCATGCGTTTGTTGATTTTTGAAGATCAATACCCATTTTACGCTCTGTTATTTGAAATGCCAGTCATCGTATTGCTTTTTCTGATGATTGAAGTAAGTACAGATAAATGGAAAACATTCGTTTATTATGTCACCAACTTTATCGTTACGACAGCTTTGTTATCCCTGGTTGTTTATTATCACTTTTTTGAAACGATTCCATCGATCTATACTCTTAGTAACATCAATCAACTCGGGGCCATACAGGACACGATTATGGCATCTGTTAATCCAATCTATTTGTTATTTTACCTCGATTTTATTTTATTGGTTTTATTCTATCTTGTCGGTAAGTATCCGTTAACGAACAACATAACGTTTGCAAAAATCCCACTTGTTATCACTGCATCGGTTGCCTTTGTGATCATGATTGGAAATAGCATTGGTGTGACGACCGATTATATTTTAAACCCAATAGAAGTTTCTAGGTCAAGTGGTGTCTTTACGTATCAATGGGTAGCTGCACAAAACCAAATTGAACGTAAGCATAGTGAGGACGACATCACGATGAAATCGGTCCAACAGTTAAAAACTGTTAATCAAGTGAGTGAACCTGATTACTTTGGTTTGGCCGAAGATAAACATATCATTATGATACAATTTGAAGCGTTGCAACAGTTTGTGCTTCATCAAACAATTAACGGTCAAGAGATTACACCTACTTTAAATCAATTAACAAATAAGGGCGTTTATTTTCCAAACTTCTATCAACAAATTGGTGCTGGGAATACCTCTGACGCTGAATTTATTGCAAATACTAGCCTTTATCCGCCTGGTGGTGAAAGCGCATCGGCAGCTTACGGAAAAAAGGAAATCCCAAGCCTTCCACGTTTGTTGGAGGGATATGACACATTGACATTCCATGCTAATGATATTTCCTTCTGGGATCGTGATCAACTGTATGAAGCTCTTGGGTTTGATTCGTATTATGACAGTGATTTTTTTGGTGAGGAGGACGTCATTGGGATTGGACCATCCGATGACATTCTTTTTCAAAAGGGTTTTGAAGTATTACTTGAACGGCACGAGCAAAATAAAAAATTTTATAGCCAGTTTGTCACATTATCAAGCCATCATCCCTTCAACATCCCTGAACGAAAAGAAAAATTTCCACTCCCTGCCGATGTTGAAGGAAGTTATATCGGTAACTATCTACAATCCATTCATTATACAGATGCTGCGATCGGTCGTTTTCTGGAAAAATTAAAGCAGTATGAACTTATGGATGAGATACTGCTTGTGATTTATGGTGATCATTTTGGATTAGCAGAGGGTGATTTAAAAGAAAACGATCAGGAACTCTTAACAACACTTATTGGTCACGAATATCATAAGCTTGATAAATACAATGTTCCTTTTATCATTTATTCATCTGAAATTAATGAGGGAAAGAAAGTGGACATTCTTGGAGGGCAAATAGATATTTTACCGACAGTTGCGAACGTTATCGGACATGAACTTGATGACTTCCTTCACTTCGGACAAGACCTGATCAATTCGAAGACCAATCTAATTACAATGAATTATTACCTCCCGCCAGGATCATTTTTAACAGATGAACTTTATTTCGTTCCCGAAAATGGGTTTGAAGACGGTAAACTGCTAAATTTCCAAAGTCGGACGAGGATCAATGAAATGAGTGAATACGAACACTTATACAAACGTTCACTTGAATTGCTTAAAGCCTCTGACCGTTATGTGCGAAGCTTACCCGAGCGTTAAAGAAATGGTGCCAGGCACCCATCATTTCTTGGCACCATTTCTGGGCAATGAGCGGAGTAGCTACCTTTTTTGAAAGTCCTACGATGAGTGGGTTTCTCATCGTAGGACGAGTCGCGGACGAAGCCATTGCCGTCCTTTCATCATACTTGAGATATCCACAGAGGTGGTGCTTTTTTTGGTGCCAGGCACCAGCACTACGGTGCCTGGCACCAAAAAAATGGCATCAAAAAAGGTGATTGAAGAGGCCTGCCTCTTTCAATCACCTTTGATTTATCCTTTTGCTTTAGTTGTCTAAGCCTAAATGGTTGCGGAATTCATTTGATAATTCACGAATGGATTCGTCGTGAGGATCGTAGTAATAAATTCCACCAATGCGTCGGTCGCTTCCTTCAATGCTGAGTGACTCAATCTCATTTAAGGCACCGGCATAGTTGTGAAGTGAAATCAAGTTTCCGAAGCTCAAGTTCATCGAAATATGATTCTCGATACTATCTAACACGTCACCATAGCTTGAGATTGATGATAATGACGCCCCTTTATTAATGATCCCTTTGATGATTTGTTGCTGACGCTCACCGCGTCCGATATCACCGCGTGGATCAGACTTACGCATTCGTGCATAAGCAAGAGCTTCCTCACCATCAAGCGTTTGTAAGCCTTCTTCAATCGTAATGGCATCAAAGTTGTCATAGCTATCCATCTCGGTAAAACCAAATGGAACGTCAACCTCAACCCCATCAAGGGCATCTACGATCTCAATAAATGCCTGGAAGTTTAATTTAACATAATAGTCAACGGGAATATCAAACAATGACTCGACGGTTTCAACCGCTAAGTCCAATCCGCCAAACGCGTGGGCATGATTAATCTTATCCTTATTGGATCGCCCTGGAATCTCAACACGTGTATCTCGTGGAATACTTGTCATTTTAATCGACGATTCCTCTTTATTAAATGTTGCTAAAATCATCGCATCGGTTCGTCCGCTTAAATCACCATCACGATCATCGACACCTAAAAAAAGGACGGAAATATTATCTTTACTCGGAGATACGGCCTCTTGACGCATCTCTGATTTATCTCCACGTTCTAATTCTTGGTTGGCACCAGAGGTTACATCTGCAAGCTTAAAGACGAAGTACCCAGCAGCACCGCCAAGGATAATAAAAGAAAGCACGCCGATCACGACAAATGTTTTCAAAATTCGACGCAGCCGTCTCTTTTTACGTTCAAGTCTCGATCTTGACATCGATTAACTCCTCTTTTCTTTTAGAATAGCATAGATGTTGTAGATTGGTAGACTACATATCTATCCTATTTTAGCCCAAACGACATTAGCACGTAAATAGTAGAGTTATGGATAGCTGCGATAACTTTGTGTCAAAATAGGGAACAATTAGCTGAGGTTGACATCAACTTCTAGGTATTCGACGTCACCTTCATGGATGTCGGCTTGTCCATTCGTAATATTTGTCATCCATTCGACAAATTGTGACGATTCTTCGGCATTGACATAGGTTTGCACTTCAACTTGATCGAGGTAGTTGATTTCTTTGATTAAATAATTTTCATTACGTAATTCATTTTCCACTTTACCGAGCCATGTGTAATCAATTTTTGTATGAACGACTTGCATTAGTTTACGTTCCACAATCCCAGTCGCATTAAGACCTTCACTTGTTGCGCTACCGTATGCGCGAATTAAGCCACCAGCACCGAGCTTAATCCCACCGAAATAGCGGGTGACGACAACGACGGTATCTTTTAACTGGCGTTTTTTTAACACTTCAAGCATCGGGACACCAGCTGTTCCACTCGGTTCACCATCATCATTCGCTTTTTGAATATGGTCTTGCTCGCCAATTAAATAAGCCGAGCAATTATGGGTCGCATTCCAATGCTGTTTTTTTATTTTTTCAATAAACGCTTGGGCGTCTTCTTCCGTTGTGACACGCTCGATATAGGCGATGAAGCGTGACTTTTGAATAACGATTTCGTGTTCGCCGTAGCCTTTCACAGTATAATAAGACGTTAACATGTGATAGGCCCCCCTCTCTGATTCAAATAATTTTTACAAACAGAAAACAAATGTGTAACATTATGGTGACTTGCTAGAATTGTCAATGATATTGATCATAAATGTGATAAAATAATCATATCTGATCAACTTCACTTGATCAAATCATCAACGTTAGAACTGAAGGTTGGTGTCTCATGCCTACTAAAAATTTGGATATGATCATCGAAAAAACGATTGAAACGGTAGGAAATAGCCGTGAGCAAATTTTTGAAATTGGTGAGCATTCACGTAAAGAGTACCGAACATTAGAACAGGAATTAAAAGATGTCCGCATAAAAGTAGCAACCGTCATAGAAAAGGCCGATCATACCGAAACCAAGTTACGCCTTGCCCGCAATCGTCTTGCCGAAGTGAGCAAGCATTTTCAGTCATATGGCAATGAAGAAGTGCGCAAGTCCTATGAGAAAGCAAACGAGTTTCAAGTTCAATTAGCTGTCCTTCAGCAAGAGGAATCGCAATTACGAGAGCGTCGTGATCAAATTGAACGTCGTTTGCTCTCACTAGAAGATACGATTGAACGAGCCGAAACATTGGCTGGTCAAATGAATGTTGTTTTTAACTTTTTGACTGGTGATCTACGCGAAGTTGGAGAAATTGTAGACGATGCGAAGGAAAAGCAACAATTTGGGTTGAAAATTATTCAAGCGCAAGAGGAAGAACGTAAGCGTCTATCTCGTGAAATCCATGATGGACCCGCGCAAATGATGGCCAATGTGTTATTACGCTCGGAATTAGTTGAGCGCATTTATGAGGATAAAGGGATTGATCAGGCTCTTCAAGAAATGCAGGATCTCAGAAAAATGGTGAAGGCCTCGCTTGCCGAGGTACGCCGGATTATTTATGACCTGCGTCCAATGGCCCTTGATGACCTTGGATTGATTCCGACGCTGCAAAAATATTTACGGACATTTGAACAGCATACAAACATTCCAATTGATTTTAAAAGCTTTGGAAAAGAGCAACGAATGCCCCAGCAGTTAGAGGTGGCGCTGTTCCGTCTCATTCAAGAAGCAGTACAAAATGCTCAGAAACATGCTAATCCAACGCAAATTAACGTCAGAATTGAAATCAAGCCAACGAAGGTTATAATGATTGTAAAAGATGATGGCAAAGGCTTTGACGTTGAGACAACCAAAGAAGGTTCTTTTGGTCTAGTTGGCATGAAAGAGCGGGTCAGTATGTTAAAGGGTCAAATGACGATTGACTCTACACCTGGGAGTGGAACGCTCGTAGCCATTTCAATACCATTAAATGAAAGACAAGCATAACAAGCACAGTCATGTACAGGGGAGAGAAGTAGATAGAAAACTTCTCCGAAAAGATCCTGCTAGTCGTTATAGCAGATAGAGAAAAAAACAGAAAAACAAACACAAACACGAGATGTTATATTTCTACGTGGAGAGGTGGATTTTTTATGAATAGTAATCAGAATGAAACGCGCATCGTCATTATTGATGATCATCAGTTATTCCGCGAAGGTGTCAAACGAATTCTTGCGATGGAGCCGGGATTTGATGTTGTCGCGGAAGGGTCTGATGGCGAAGAAGCGGTGAAGCTTGTAGAAGAGCATAATCCTGATGTCGTCTTAATGGATATCAATATGCCTGGCGTCAACGGTGTGGAAGCGACACGTAATTTAATCAATGTTTTTCCAGATGTAAAAGTGTTGATCCTATCGATTCATGATGATGAGACCTATGTCACACACGTATTAAGAACCGGAGCGGCAGGCTATTTATTAAAGGAAATGGATGCGAGTGCACTCATTGAAGCCGTAAAAGTTGTTGGTAGTGGAGGAGCCTATATCCACCCGAAAGTGACGCACAACTTGATTAGAGAATACCGCCGTTTAATCAATGAGGATCAAGTTGACGAGTCAGAAGTTGGCTTCCGTGAAGTCGAATACCGTAAGCCGCTTCACATTTTAACGCGACGCGAATGTGAAGTCCTGCAGCTGATGACAGATGGATATAGCAACCGAATGATCGGAGAAGCCCTCTATATTAGTGAAAAAACGGTAAAAAACCATGTGAGTAACATCTTACAAAAGATGAATGTAAATGACCGTACCCAAGCAGTCGTTGAATCAATTAAAAACGGTTGGGTAAAAGTAAGGTAAAAGAGGCCGGAACAAAAGGTTGTTTTTTACCTTTTGTTCCGGCCTCGAAGTAGTGAGCGTAACCGCCACAATCTTTTAAAAGCTCGTTGTGAGTGGGTTTCTCACAACGAGCATGTGGCGAGTGAAGCCATTACCAATATTTTAATTAGTTTTGTCCCTGTCTCGAAGAGTTCTGTCACTCAGATACTTTGAATAGAGTAAAAAATAAGAGGTTGTTTCATCGCCTCGATTGGTTAGCTGTTTAACTTTATTGATAAAAGCGAGGATACGTTCATGAGTAAAATAGCAATTGTAACAGACAGTACAGCGTACATTCCCAAGGAAAGGCGAGAGGAATTAGGGGTCACGATGGTTCCTCTGAATGTTGTTTTCGGTGAGGAGTCTTACGCGGAAGAAGTTGAAATCTCGACTTCACAGTTTTATGAAAAAATGAAATCAAGTGAAGAGCTTCCGAAAACATCGCAGCCAGCGGTTGGGTTATTTGCTGAAACGTTTGAACGCTTGCAAAACGAAGGCTATGATGCGATTATTACGATTCATTTGTCAAGTGGGATTAGCGGCACGTATCAAACTGCAATCACGGCTGCAGGTATGGTTGATGGCATCGAGGTGTTTGGCTTTGATTCGGAAATTAGCTGTATGATTCAAGGCTACTACGTCATTGAAGCAGCAGAAATGGCGGAGGCTGGAAAATCAGTCGATGAAATCTTCACACGACTGAATCAAATGAAAGAAAGCATGCGCGCTTATTTCATGGTTGATGATCTCAATCACTTGCACCGCGGTGGTCGCTTAAACGGCGCTCAGCTTGTTGTCGGCAGCCTCTTAAAAATCAAGCCGGTGCTTCACTTTGAAAATAAAGTGATTGTCCCGTATGAAAAAGTGCGCACAGCAAAAAAAGCGCTAAGCCGCATTTACAGTTTACTTGATGAAGATGCGAGCACAGGCGCACCGATCCGCGCGACCGTCATCCACGCGAACCGCCCGGACGAAGCCAAAGAAATAGAAACTGAACTTGAGAACAAGTACGACAATGTTGACATTGAAATTAGTCACTTCGGACCGGTGATTGGCACTCACCTCGGTGAGGGTAGTCTCGGCATCGGCTGGTATAAGAAGTAAATTAGGATAGCCACCGCGCGCCATGAAATGTGCGGTGGTCGCCATCCTACTGACTTGAAAAGGAGGCGGACAGATGAAGTTTGTTGCTTACTCCGATCATGACCACATTTTTATTGCCCCAATTCACTACGCCCCACCGAAAGAACAATGGTGCACACCACCGACCGCGATAAGTAAACTCCCTAGCTTTGAAACCCCACTACTTAATCTTCAATTTCCCTACTCACACGATCTCCAAACCACCCTCTCTGGTAAACAACTTCTCTTATCTGAACTGTCATTCGATCTTGACCACATTCATCACCATTACATCCACGGTTATCTAGCTTATCACGCAGGTATCACCACTGAAAAAGGACGAACCTACTGCCAAAGGTGTGGCAATGATGATCCCCAGCTATTTGCAACCTACCGATGTGCGCGCTGTGATGACATGTGCACGTATTGTCGCAACTGCTTAATGCTCGGACGAGTGAGTGAATGCACACCGCTCGTGCGCTGGTGTGGACCAGAACTGAAGTTGCATCCACCACAAAAACTGCTGACGTGGACGGGTGAACTTTCAACAGGACAAGCGCGGGCATCGCAAGCGATAAGGGAAGCCGTCGGTAGCGGGTGCGAGCTGTTAATCTGGGCGGTGTGCGGTGCCGGGAAAACAGAAGTGCTCTTTTCTGGGATTGAGGCAGCCTTACGTCAAGGACAAGCGGTGGCGATTGCGACACCGCGTACCGATGTCGTGATTGAGCTCGCACCGCGGTTGCGGAGTGTTTTTCCTGACGTGGGTGTAATCGCCCTCTATGGAGGTAGTGAGGACCGTGGTAAGCAAGGGCAGCTCGTAATCGCCACCACCCACCAACTCATGCGCTACCGTGAACAGTTTGACTTCGTTGTCATTGATGAAGTCGATGCCTTCCCTTATTCTGTAGATCAAAGTTTGACATATGCCGTCAGCAACGCGAAGAAACCCCAAGCGACCACCGTCTATTTAACTGCAACCCCCTCACCTGAATTGAAGCGGAGAGTCAGAAAAGATGAACTTGCCGCCATTAAAATCCCAAGACGTTATCATGGTCACCCTTTACCGGTTCCGCGGTTTTGTTGGAGTGGCAACTGGCAAAAGCGTTTGAAAAAAGGTAAGCTCCCATCCATCGTGCGTAAGTGGGTCGAGGAAAAATTAGCTGATAACAAGCAAGCATTTTTATTCGTTCCGTCGGTAGAGGCACTGCAACGATTAGTTGACGTTTTACAAAAAATTGATTCAAGAATCATCGGGGTTCATGCAGAAGATGAAGAGCGGCGCGAGAAAGTCGCGAGCTTTCGTGAGGGACGGACGCCGATTCTTGTGACGACAACGATTTTAGAACGCGGGGTGACCGTCGCCAATACGGATGTCGCTGTCCTCGGTGCGGAAGAAGCCATCTTCACTGAAAGTGCCCTCGTGCAAATCTCCGGCCGTGTTGGCCGCAGTGCCAACCATCCTCGTGGTGACGTCCTATTTTTTCATTATGGTAAAACGAAAGCGATGGTTGAAGCACGAGCGCATATCGTCGCGATGAATGATGCGGAGGTGAGGTGATGCAACGCTGTTTATGGTGTAGTGAACGGTTTTACCAGCAAGCAAAATGGCGGTTTATTTTTGGAAGAGAAAAGGAAGTGAAGATTTGTAACCGATGTGAGAGTGGGTTATCACCGATCAAGAAGGGAGCTCCGATTTGTCGTGGATGCGGACGTAGCCTCGCAGAGCTTGAACCTAGATTTTGTCAAGGCGAGCACTGCACCGATTGCTTGCGCTGGGAAGAGTCCGACGTGTGGCGTGGAGTGCTCGTGAAAAACCGCTCACTGTACTCGTATGATTCTTTTTTAAAAGAATGGATGGCCCGCTTTAAGTTCCGTGGTGATGTCATCTTGGCTGATGCTTTGGGTGATCAGTTTCGCGCGTTATATGAAAAAGAATGCCCGAACCACCTGATTGTGCCCATCCCCTTAAGTGATGAACGCTTGTATGAGCGCGGGTTTAACCAGGCTGAGGTGCTTGCCCGTCTCATTGCAGAACCGCTCCCGGCACTGATGCGAACCGAGCATGAGCAAAAGCAAAGTAAAAAGAATCGCAGTGAGCGACTCGCTTTGATGCACCAGCCGTTTGCTATAAACGAGGAGTTGCGAGGTGAAATCAGCGGCCAGAAGGTTGTCCTCATCGATGATATTTACACGACAGGGGCGACGGTTCGCCAAGCTGCTGTGGTGTTAAAACGTAATGGAGCAGCCTCGGTTTCGTCATTGACGCTGGCGCGTGGCTAAATTGGCGAATTTTTCAATAAAAACGGTAGCATTTAGGGCTTATCAAACCATGACACCGACCGATATAATAGATAGAAAGACAATGAGGGGGAGACGGCATGCAAAATTTAGAGAATTGCCCAAAATGCGGGAAGCTCTTTGTAAAAGGGATTCGCACGGTTTGTAACGATTGTCATAAGGAAGTTGAAAAGATGTTCGAGACGGTTTATCAATTTATTCGCAGACGTGAAAACCGAGCAGCGACGATGGAAGAAGTCGTTGAAGCTACAGGTGTCTCTGAACAGCAAATAAGTCGTTTTATCCGCGAAGGACGCTTACAGCTCGCACAATTTCCGAACATCACATATCCATGTGACTCATGCGGCAAGCGCATTCGTGAGGGGCGCATTTGTAGCAGTTGTCAAAGTAATCTTGGCAAGGACTTAAAGCAAACAACTGAGGTCGAAAAAGTGAGTGAACGAAACCGACGTGAACAAGAGGAACGAGCGAGAAAAGCGTCAACGTATCATTCATTGGGCGACCGCTTTGACGAAAATTAAAGAGTCTGTTCAAAAAAGGGTGTTTTTCCCCGTTTGAACAGGTGCGCAGCGAGTGGAGCCATTGCAACACACTTTTTAACAACACTCTATTAACAATTTCATTCAACTAGCCGATAATAGGAGTAAGGTGATTTTGGGGTCTAGAGCAACCGTAATCAAGCGAGGTGAATGAAGTGAAAATCAATCCATACCATTCGGTTCAGAACAACCCATACCGTAAACAAGTCAGTCATCAGCAGATGAAGACGGATGCGGTCAAGCAGCGTGATAAAGTCGAAATCTCACCAGCTGCCAAGCAAATGCAACAAGTATCGAAAATTGAAACCGAACGCCAAGAAAAGGTCGAGGCGTTAAAAGAGAAGATCGCTTCGGGAGATTACAAAGTTGATCCTGAAGCCATCGCAAGAAAGGTCTATGACTTTTGGTCGAACTAACAGACTGACTTATTAGGAGGAAACAGGCATGTCAACAACCAAAGCAATTATTGACGTCATCGCAAAGCTCGTGAAAGCACATCAATCGTTAAATGAGTTAGCAAAACAAAAAACAGAAGTACTAAAAAAGGGTGATATGCCTGCTCTTGATAAGATTTCACAGCAAGAAATGGCGCACGTGCAGCAATTACAAAAGCTAGAGCAGGATCGCCTTGATTTTGTCGACCGCTACGTAAAGCAAAAGGGATTGATGACAGAAGGCGTAACGATGGATATCTTACTTGAGCATGTCCCGGTAAACGAACGAGTCATCCTTAAGAAGCTACAAGATGTATTAGTTGCCGAGGTTGATACACTCAAACAGCAAAACGAGTTAAACCAGCAACTGATTGAAGATTCGTTACGGTTTGTGAATCTTTCCCTTGATTTAGTGATGCCAGAACCAGATGAAGTGAACTACCAACGTCCAACGACGAGTGAGCCTGAGCCTCAATATGGACGTTCTCTTTTTGATTCAAAAGCGTAAGTAGAAACGGAGGAGCAAACAATGATTTCAACCTTTCATGGGCTTGAGACCGCCCGTCGCGGCATGA
The DNA here is from genome assembly GCF_019039105.1 of Desertibacillus haloalkaliphilus. NCBI lineage: Bacteria > Bacillati > Bacillota > Bacilli > Caryophanales > Bacillaceae > Desertibacillus > Desertibacillus haloalkaliphilus. The sequence goes on from NZ_JAHPIV010000003.1 coordinate 293,508, forward strand.
TGACTCAACAATCAGCCCTGCATACAACCGGCCACAACATTGCCAATGCCAATACAGAAGGCTACACGAGACAGCGTGTGAATTTTAACCAAACAGAACCATACCCATCGATCGGTATGAACAGCCCGAAGATTCCAGGTCACATTGGTACAGGGGTAGAGGCTGGTTCAATTCAGCGTGTTCGCGAAGAATTTTTAGATGTACAATATCGTAATGAAAGTAATAAAAGTGGTTATTGGACGGCTCGTTATGAGGCATTAACGAAAATGGAAGATATTATGAACGAGCCGTCAGAAGAAGCTCTTGCAAATACGATTGATCAATTCTGGAGCTCATTACAAGACCTTGCCGTACACCCTGAAGATCCTGGTGCACGTTCAGTTGTGCGTCAGCGTGGAAATGCGGTCGCAGAAACGTTCCGCTATGCCCATGATTCACTGTCGTCAATTCGAGGTGATTATAAGGGACAGATTGATACAAACGCGTTAGAAATGAATTCAATTATTCGCCAAATTGATACAATCAATAAACAAATCGGAGAGATTGAACCACACGGCTATGTTCCAAATGACTTATATGACGAGCGAGATCGTCTATTAGATCAGCTTTCGGACTATGTTAACTTTAAGACAGAGAAGGTAGCAAGTGGTGGTAAGCCATCGCCAGCAGCTGAAGGGAAAGTGTCGGTAAAACTTATTGATAATGCTGGTAATGAACTAGATCCACCCGGGGCAATCATCGATGGTTCTGGGGAAGGTAATCCGCAGGGGATAGCGATTAATTATACTGATGATGGTGGTTACGTTGATTCGATTAGTTTTGGTGAGCTTAATGATAGCAATCAAGTTGAAGGTGGCGGTGAAGGCCTATCAGGTGATGAATTTCCCCAAGGGAAAATTAAAGCAGCGGTACAAGCGTATGGTTTTGTGTCCAATGGCAATCAAAATGAAGGTGATGATGAAGAGCAAGGCGAAGACGGCCCTATCATTAAGGGGGATTACCCAGAAATGTTAGCCAACCTTGATGAGATGGCATATGTGTTTGCAACTGAGTTTAATAAAATTCATCAAACGGGTTGGAGCCTCAATGAAATTAATGATGGTTCCAAAGCCAATAATGGTGAAGGGATTCCGTTTTTTGAAGTTAAAGAAGATGAAAATGAAGGTGACGACCCTAGAAGTGGTTTTGCCGGGAAGATCAAACTTTCGGATGCAATTAATGAATCAGTTAATAACATTGCCGCTGCTGGTGCTGGTGAGAATATTTACACAGGTATTCCTCTTGTTGAGGGTGCGAATGACAACGTTGGCAACCCAATTTTACGAGGTGTGTTTACGGGTGTGCCTGATGATGTTGCTAATGGTAGAGATATCGATGAGATCAAAATTGATGTTGAATATGATGGTGATAAATGGGGTTATGTGGTTCGGGATGAATTTGGTGCAACACTCCATAATGAGGAAGAATTTGCTCCACCGACAGCTTCAATTTACGGACTTACAATTGACATTACAGAGCTTAACCTTACAGATGAAGAGGGATCATATAGTTGGAGCATTGATGGTCTCACTGTTGGAACTAGAGAGGGTGCATTCTCTGGTGATGGCAGCAATGCGCAAGCACTATCTAACATAAAGGATGAACGCTTTAATTTTGCGGGCAGTACAGGAAATGTGCAAAGTTTTTATCGTGGAGTGATCGGCGATATGGCAGTCGATACATCGGAAGCAAAACGGATGCAAGATAACTCCAATACGTTACGAGATAGCGTTCAGTTCAATCGTGATTCAGTTAGTAATGTTTCTCTAGATGAGGAAATGACAAATATGATTCAATTTCAACACGGCTACAATGCATCAGCACGGATGATCACATTGGTGGATGAAATGCTTGACCGGATTATTAATGGTATGGGTGTTGCGGGTAGATAAGAAAGGGAGTAGGTGAATCGTTTTGCGTGTCACACAAACGATGTTAACAAACAATACATTACGTCATATAAGTCAAGGCTACGATAACCTTGGTCGCATTCAAGATCAACTTACAAGTGGTAAAAAGATTACAAGGGCATCGCAAGATCCAGTTATAGCGATGAATGGAATGCGTCACCGGACTGAGGTAGCTGAAATTACACAATTTAAACGAAATGTGAATGAATCGTATCAATGGTTGAATCAAGCAGATTCTGCACTAGACGAGGTAACGCAAGCGCTACAACGGATTCGTGAGCTAACTGTACAAGCAGCCAATGATACGTATGATAAGTCACAACGGGCTAATATCGCTAAAGAAATTATTCAATTAAACGATCATATCGCTTCAATTGGTAACACTCAAGTTAATGGGCGCTATATTTTCAATGGTACAAACACACAAACACCACCAGTTGACTTAACGAAATTAAATAACTTTAGAAATATGCCTACTGAAGTGAGTGAGCGGTCGGTGGAACAAGTAATTGACAATGTTGGAAATCCATTTGGCCTTGATGGTAGTACAATTGAGTATGATAATCAAACGTTTATCGCAGACCTCAGTGGGTTTGATGTGGCAGCTGGGGATGAAATAACAATTTCGTTCCCTGAGACTAATGAACTTCCAGAAGCGACATTTACAGCCATTGTCGATGAAAATGGACAAATTGAGTTAAGTGGAGAAGAGGTCAACCAATATTTCAATTATTATTATGAGAATAATGGTGAATTAGAAGATGTTATCCTCGAACTTCCAGGCGGGGATACAATCCCATTTATCGGTGATGGTACAGTTGATGATGCAGGTGGAGAACTCCGCCGAGAGGCACCTATTAACGTTAGCTTTCCAGCCGATCAGATTGCCGCTAATCTCAGTGATGATATCAACCTAGATACAGATAGGGATACGGTTTATTTACAGACTGATCATGGAAAGATAAAACTTGATTTAGTTGATGGAAATTATGTCGCTTCTATTGATGACAACTTCGAAGACTACCGTGATGGCGGTCTCATTGATCAAGCAGAGATTCTCGTTGAGAAGCCACAATTTAATTTTGAATTTAAGGCTGAAGTTGATACTGATAAAAATGTAGATTTAAATAATTACTATGTTACAGCGGAAATTAACGGTAGAGAGCATCGATTCATCTATGTAGGAGATGCGGACGGAAATGGAGTGTTTAAAAATGAACGCCCAATTTATTCTAATTTAAGTTTAGAACAATTAGAAGAAAAAATTAGCAAGCCGTCAATAGGCAACGAAAAAGAAGATTTAGTAGCTGTTCAGTTAAAACCAGATGCATCGCCAACATCAACGAATATCGATGAGGTTAACATGGAGCTTCTAAAAGGGGTTAGTATGTCAGCTAACATTAAGCCACAAAATGCATTTTCATCTAGTTTCTTTGCAGACCTCCAAGAGATGGTCGAGGAAATTAGCGATTTGGGTGATGATTTAGAAGACGGTGAGGCTCATGAAATCTTGTCTGGTTATTTAGGAAGACTTGATGGCCATATTGATAGTGTCGTTGCAGAAAGAGCTGAACTTGGTGCCCGTACTAATCGTATTGAATTAATGGAATGGCGTATCATGCAGCAAGAAGTGACGGCAAAACGAATCTTATCGGAAAATGAAGATGCTGATATGGAACAAGTGATTATCGATTTAACGACACAAGAGAGTGTTCATCGTGCAGCATTATCTGCTGGGGCGCGCATTATCCAGCCGACGTTAATGGACTTTTTAAGATAAATTGAGGCGGTGATTGAACATGCAAGTACCCTCAATTCAAATTTCAACGACAAATGCAAAGATTGGTATTCAAACGAATCGCCCGACTCTTGAGATTAAACAGCCTCATGCTGATGTTCAGATCCGTCAAGAACATTTTGATCATGTACACATTAGTAGACGAGCCGCAAAGCTTTACATTGATCAAAGTGAGGCGTTTGCTGATGCTGGTTTAAAGAGTGCGATGCGAGTAAATGAAGAAGCTTTTGAAAAAGGTAAACAAAAAGCGTTGCAATACATGGCAAAAGTGTCACAAGAAGGCGATCGACTTATGAAAATCGAAAACGGCGGTGGCCAAATTCCACAAATCGCTAAAGCAAACAGTGATCTAATGATGAAAGAATTAGGCTTAGGTTTTGTGCCATCATCACCGTTTAAAGTGAAATTTAATTACGATCCAGGTGAGCTATCATTTAATTACCGTCGTAGTGATCCTGAAATCAATATTACAAAGAATGATCCAATCATTAATATCCCAAAATGGCAAACAGATATCTACTTGCAACAAAAGCCATCGATCTCGTTTAGCGTTTAAATGTTTAAAGGGGTCTGACCCCATTAATGGACAAATGTAGCAATAATATCTACTGTGAGAGGACAACCTATTAGGGAGTCCTCTCTCTTCAAATTTAAAATAAAGTGGTGAAGATAGATGAAAGTACAGTCAAAGTATCTCGGTGAAGTGGAAGTAAGCGATGATCGTATTATTCACTTTGAGAGCGGATTACCGGCATTTGAAGATAAGAAGCAGTTTGTGATTTTACCATTCGGTGATGAGGCACCGTTTTTTATTTTGCAATCGATCGACGAGGTCGAGATCGCGTTTGTGATCGTGAATCCGTTCGACTTTTTCAATGAGTATCAAGTGAAGCTCCCAGATTCGACAATTGAGATGCTTGAGATTGAAAAGGAAGAGGACGTTGCGATCTTTGCGATGCTGACCGTTCAAGAGCCATTTGCAAACACGACTGCAAACTTACAAGCACCAGTTGTAATTAACGCCAAAAAACAAAAAGGAAAGCAAGTCGTTCTCAGTGATAGTGGATATAAAACGAAGCATCAACTTATGCCAGTGACTGCCTCAAGTAGTCAGGAGGGAAGATAAATGCTTGTCCTCACACGCAAACTCAAGGAATCAATCCAAATCGGTGATGACATTGAAATTAAAATTGTCGCGATTGATGGCGACCAAATCAAGATCGGTATCGATGCCCCAAAGCACGTTGATATCCACCGCAAAGAAGTCTATCTTGCGATTCAAGAAGAGAATAGTGAAGCCGCGAATACGACCGTCGATGCATTGCAGCAATTGTTGCAGGGGTCTGACCCCTTTAAAGGACAAAATCGCTAATAATGTCTTTGTGTAGTGCACACTTATCAAGAACATCTGTGCTATAATGTAAGCAACATAAATCATCTACATCTCGGTGCCTGTGATTAAAATTGAAGGGGGAGCTTCACAATGAGTAAAGAAGTGATTCAATTTTTGCAGCGGCTAGAGGAAAAAGTGGACAAGGGGTTTGAGCAGGTAGACAAGCGTTTTGAGCAGATTGATGAACGATTTGAACAAGTAGACAAACGATTTGAGCAGGTTGACGAACGGTTTGAACAAGTAGACAGGCGTTTTGAGCAGATTGATGAACGATTTGAACAAGTGGAGAAGCGGTTAGACCAAGCTGATGATCGCTTTGATAAAGTGGACAACCGTTTAGACCGTCATGAAGAGATGCTGAAGCAATTGATTCATATAGTCGGGGTGAATAACCAAACATTAACTGAGTTTAAGGATGAAGCAAACATACGCTTCAACCGTCTAGAACGAAATTTTAAGTTGCTTGAGTCAGATATGGACCTTCTTCACCGTGAAAGCTCTGATCATAAACGAGAAATTAATCGCCTAAAGCAGATGCAATAATAAATAGACAAAAGGACTGATTCCTTGCCTGTAAATACAGGGGATCAGTCCTTATTTCGTTTATATATAACTTTTCCAGTTTGTTTAATTTCTTCTTTTGAACAGACTCTTAGCAATGAGTGAAGCCGCTACAGGTCTTAAGCCTCTAGGAGTGTTTTTCTTCTAGAGATGAGTAGCGTGCGGAACCATTGCCATCTTTTTTAACACGAATCTAAAGGTAAAAGCTTCCACCTCCCCCTCACTAACAAATCTTTGTACCCTGCTACGACACCGCGTATAATAGAGGAAAGTGAAAACCGAGAATTAAGGAGCGATTCATTCTATGTCGATCAAACGAAATGATCCTTGCCCGTGCGGGAGCGGTAAAAAATATAAAAAATGTTGCTTACAACAAGCAAATGTTATTGAACTATCCGAAGTGAAAGAACGCCGGTTTTTTGAGCAAAGAGATCACCTGACAAGCAAACTACTTCACTATGTATATAGCCATGTACCTGAACATGAGCAGAGGCAGCTCTACCGCAGTTTCACACACCAACTTGAAGGTCACCTTGATGAATCTCTGCTAGAGTCGTACTTTTCCTTTTGGCTCAGCACGGTGCACCGTTTTGATAACGGGAAACGCGGGGTTGAGATGTTTGTTGAAGAAGAAGCGAAGCGGTTTAGTCCAAGTGAGCAACGAATCCTTAACGAGTGGGGGGCGATTAAACCTCGCTTGATTCAATATATCGAACCAACAGATGGCGGGATTATCGTCCTCGACCTTTATAGTGACGAGCGTTTTTTCATGCCGTATTGTGAGACATTACCAGAAAATCTCGCCCCGTGGAGTGTAGCGGTTATGCTGCTAGAGCCCTTTAAAGACGGCTACTGCATGCACGGAATCGCCCTCTGGCAAGCACCGATTCAACTCTGGCAAGTAAAAGAATTTGTCGACGAAAAAGTTAAAACAAACAATAGCGACGTGACCACTGTACTCTCTGATTATTTCCTCGATATCTTTATGTTGTTAGATGGGGACGAGCAAGAGGAGATGCAAGACGAGCTGACGGAAACGACAGTGGTCTATGACATAACAGACTATGATGATGTGCTTACAACGTTTTTGAACGAACAAAGCCAACTGTTCATCGATAATTTTGATGGTGAAGTAGCAAGATGGAGTTGGTGCGGCGATTGGTACCGCTATGAGGATTACGCCAGCCCAGGCGCCATTAACCTCGCAAAAGTCAACGGCACGATCACGGTAACGCCAGAAACGTTAACCTTTAAAACGACAGATGAAAGCAACCTTGCTTCATTTAAAACATGGCTAGCAACGCTTACGCATTCGGTCGAATATATCGATGAAACAACACAAACGGTTGAGTCAGCTTTACCACAAACAGAAGAGATGAGATACTGCATGGCATTTGAAGACAAAGATACACCAGAACACTTCTCACTGTATGCACAATTGCACATGCAAATGCATGAACTTGAAAATGAAGTGATCGCAGCGATCGGTGACGAAACGGTTGGGACGTATCTTGAACGCGGTGAACGAGAGCGTGTCGACTTTTGGCTACAAGCCCAAGAACATCATATGTACATGCTCATGCGCCATAATGAGAACATCGATATTTTGCCTGACTTTAACTACGTCCGCAGGCAACTCGGTTTACCTAAATCGTACTTTGTTCCCTTTGAGCGTCATACAGCGTTAGTAGCTGCAGACAATCCAATGAAAGGCTTGCTTGATCCAGAAGAGATCGCGCTCTATGAAGCGCTCGGTTTCACACCTGAAACAGCATCAAGCTTTTACAGTGACGATGTGATTAATTTTTATAAAGAAAAAACAAGCGGAAAGTCACAAGCAACCGAAAGAAAATACCGAACCGGCCTTGAGACGCTAGTCATTTTCTTAGGTGAACATTTAATCTATGAAAAAGCTTCATGGAAAGCGATGACAGAAACAAAGTGGGATGACCTGTTCACACAAGAATTATATGACATGTACCCTAATTTATCACAAAATAAATTAGAAATGATTTTATCAACAGTAAAAGCATTTGCGAAATGGCTTGATAAAAAATATGACACCACTCACTATCAAACGATCACAAGCCTACTCAATGAGTACGGCACAGCGATGAAAAACAGTATCAAACTGATGGAGAGCTTTTACCCTCACAGAAGGCGCTATTATGATGATATCGATAAATATGTCCAAGAGATGATAAATGGTAGTGGAGACGACGAACACGAAGATGATCTCACTGGCATCTTCAAAATCGAAAAAATAAACAAAAACAGCATAGTCGGCGTTGATTGCTACTTCGACGACCAAGCCTATACCATCGCCATCAACGAAACAGACCTCCTAGAAATCGGCATGGTCCTAGAAGCAACAATCAGACAAACAGCAAAGAACCGCTATAAAATCGTAGAATTAGAATCGGTGTTTCCACGCTAAAAAAAAATAAAAAATATTTCTCAAAAACTATTAAACATTGCCCTATCACCGACGATATAACTAGTGTAAAAGAGAATAAGTAATACGGACGGCCGACGTAAGACTTATGATCTACTATATTCATCCAACCACAAGGACGTGGGCGGAACACACATTCAAGGAGGAATTTTAAAATGATTATTAACAACAATATTTCAGCATTAAACACACACCGCCAGATGGGAATCAACCAAAACGCACAACAATCTTCAATGGAGAAGTTATCTTCAGGTCTTCGTATTAACCGTGCAGGAGACGATGCAGCAGGACTTTCAATCTCTGAAAAAATGCGTGCTCAAATTAACGGTTTAGATCAAGCAAGCCGTAACTCACAAGACGGTATCTCTTTAATTCAAACAGCTGAAGGTGCATTAGATGAAACTCACTCTATCCTTCAACGTATGCGTGAGTTGACTGTTCAAGCTGGCAATGGTACTAATGAACCAGAAGACCTTCAAGCTATTCAAGATGAGATTAACTCATTGCAAGAAGAAATTGATGGAATCGCAGACCGTACTGAATTTAATGGTAAAACTTTGTTAGATGGTAGTTTTTCAGATGTAGGTGGATTTGATACTGCTGGAGCTGAAATTACTGATCCAGATACTGTTGATTCTGTTTTTCTTCAAATTGGTGCAAATCAAGACCAGCAATTACAACTAAACATTGGAAATATGAGTGCTGATACATTAGGATCAAATATTGATGCTACTGATGACACTAAAATCACTATTAATGATATAGATGTTACAAGTTTTGCAACTGCAGATCCTGGAGATAGTGTTGATGGTGGAGATGCTGCCGATGGATTCGATGTTCAGTTAGCGGCAATCGATGATGCAATTCAACAAGTGTCTGATCAGCGTTCTGAACTGGGTGCTACACAAAACCGTTTAGAGCACACAATTGCTAACTTAGACAATGCTTCTGAGAACTTATCAGCTGCAGAATCTCGTATTCGTGACGTTGATATGGCTGCAGAGATGATGGAAATGACTCGTTCAAACATCCTTAACCAAGCATCTCAATCAATGTTAGCTCAAGCAAATCAGACTCCTCAGTCAGTTTTACAACTACTAGGATAATGATTTGCAGGGCGTCTTACTTGGTAACGAGTAAGAGCATCACTGGGTGAATTGCTGGAACTTCCTAAAACTTTGTCAACCACAACGGAGTCGGAAACGACAAACGTGATGGTTTGAAAATGGCAGAAATAGATGGATAATCAGCAGCCAAGCTCCTGTTTCGAAAGAATGGAGAAGGTTCAACGACTAGGATAAACCGCCTAAAGCATTAGCCATGGTGATGAAATCCGTAGGGTATTGAATACTACTCGAAGTGCCCAGCCCCTATTCATCAGTAGGGTGAAGATATAGTCTAACCAATGATCGAAAGACATTGAGGCAGTGCAAGCCAACCAACAACCACAATCAGTATTACAATTACTTGGATAATAGGAAAGTTAGTTAGTTGGAAAGTAGAAAGTTGGAAAGAACAATCTTTCTAAAACAAAGAGGCTCTAGCTTAGGCTGGGGTCTCTTTATTTTTAAAATTAGAAGGGAATGTTTGAGTCTGAATATTAGAGAGTTGTTTCAAAATGTTATTACAATTGATAACTTCCAGGTTGTTATCCCTCTGATTGTTGTAATGATAACCCTATTATTTAACGCATTTAAAGAAAGAAGAGATCGCAATTATCAATTTCGACCAATACCAACAATATTCTCTATAGTTAGGCTAGAACCAGAACGAGGCATAGGTAAAACTAATATCCTTTATAATGATAATATAATGAATATAGATGTAATTGATGAGGGGCATTTTTTAAAAATAACCAATATATCAGAACCACCCATGTTAAGTGTTTCGGTTTCTGTAACTTATAAAAATGGGTATCAACCTGAGTTATATAATATCTACTTGATTGAGAAAGAAGAATCTTATATTATTCCTATTTCAAAAAAAGATTTGAAAGGGGAAAGTGAAAGAAAATTAGAGGAAGTTTTTTTAAAATATAGGTCACTTTCTGGACAAAAACTCTTAGCAAGGTTTAATCATGATGGTAAAATTGAAGTTGTTGCTAAACGATTTGGTTTTTTAAATGAAAAGTTTATTTCCATTAAATCAAGAGCCAAATCTGAATTTAAAAAACTTTAATTTTTTACTTACTTATCACAATTATAGTTCTGGTGATGTGGTACCTGTCACCGCCCGAAGATTGTAAGTTTTGTCGGTGGGCTTTAGGTTGATAATGCTATAATTAGAGCATCAAAGTTATAGAAAGTTGGATTGAAAGATGGAAAAACACATAGACGTAATGAAACAATCAGTTGAACTAACTGAAACAATCCTCGAAGGCTTACAACACATCCAGAAGCTACTTGGAGAAGGTAAGTTTGAAGAGACGATGTACTTATTTGAGGATGCAGTTGCTGGGTTCACAACTATAGTGCGATCAATTGGACCTGTACAGAAAGAGTTAAACAACGATGAGTTAGAAACTAAAATAAACAGTGTTAAAAATGCATTAGATCTGGTCGTTGGTACTTACGAATCGAATAGCCATGGGAAAGTACAAGAAATCATGCAATTTACGTTAGTACCTCAGTTCATGAAATTAAAGCAAGAGCTAGAACGTGCCTTTGAACCGTATTTGCTGTCTTAAGGTTTAGTAAGAAAATACTTCTGATTGGAGTTGCATTACTGTTGGTGTGTTGCACAATTGAATAATGCAAAGGAGGAGTTACCGAGGTAAGGAAAGGTGGCTCTTTTTCTTTTCCAAGTGCATTCTTTTGTTCCGTGAGTGTTAACTGCCTTATCTGCTTTCTATCAGGGTTCAGTTATCTTAATTTGGTAGTATAAATTCTGAATATATTATTAGTGAATTTTAATAGGGGAAAACTATCAACATTCAGCTGGCAACCAATTTTTCGTTATTTATCTTCAATATGACTAAACTCAACCTTTACTCCAAGTTTTATAAAAGCTTAATTTAAAAACACCTAACAAGTAAACAACATAGTTCACTTATTAGGCGCACGTAAATATCCCCCCCTAATGACTATACTATAACTCCCTCTTTAACTCCCAACGCTATTCACTCCCCACCCTACCTCTTAACCCGATACCTCCGCTCAGGCCTTCCCACAGCTCCATGTTGGAGGGTGATTTCTACGATTTGTTCTGAGGCGAGGTATTCTAAATAGCGGCGTGCGGTGGAGTGGCTGACACCGATGAGGCGGGCGCATTCATCGGCATTAACGCTTTCGGTCATTGTTGCCATTTGATCTTTAATTCTCGTTAATGTGAATTTGTCGATCCCTTTTGGTAGTTGTTTCTTATCTTCCTTTGGTTGGGCGGCTGGTTCCTTTTTAGTAGATGGAAAGAGATTGTCGACGTCGTTTTGGACAAATAATTGTTGTTCATCAAGCTTATGGACCATTGCTTGGTATTTTTTTAACGTGTCAATGAAGCGGTTCATCATTACTGGCTTAATGATATAGCTAAAAGCGCCGCCGCGGATTGCTTCACCGACTGTTTCTGTATCTTTTGAAGCGGTAATTAAAATAATATCAATGCCGCGGTGTTTTTTTCGAATCTCCCATAGTAGCTCAATGCCGTGCATGTCTGGTAGGAAGATATCAAGTAAAATCAGCTTTGGTTGATGGTGTTCAAGCAAGTCTAGTGCTTGTTCCGCCGTGTTTGCAATGTATGTGACTTTAAATGAATCTAGCTTTTCGGCAAATTTTGTATAGCTACTTGCTGCAACTTCATCATCTTCTATAATCATGACATCAATGATTTGAGTTTGACTCTTCATTTGATTGACCTCCTTCATCATTCGTTTTCGGTAGTGATACTGTAAATCTAGCGCCACCAAGGTCGCTGTTTGAAATGAAAATTTCCCCACCTAAAAGTTCTAGCTTATCTAAGACGATCGCTAATCCAATGCCATGGTTTGTAGCAACTACCTTTGTCGTATATCCTTCTTTAAAAATCTTTTCCTCATCTTCTTTGGAAATGCCGTGACCGTTATCTTCAATATCGAAAATAATATCCGGTCCAAGGTCTGTAAACGATACTTTTACGTGACCATTCGCTCCTCTTGCTTGATAGGCAGCTTCAATCGCATTTTCTATTAAATTAGCAAGAATCGTCACTACTGCTTGTTCACTCATCCCATCAGGTAGTGGTTGTAATTCACTTTCGTTATCAATGTCAAAGTCCACTTTGCGCTCGGAGGCTCGGTTTGCTTTTCCTAATAAACAAGCCGCAATCATCGGGTTTTTGACCGATTCAATTAAATATGCGATAAAGTCTTGGCGATGTTTGACTTCATCTGAAATCAGGCGAATCGCTTCGTCGGTGTTATTGAGTTTCAACAAACCGTAAATCGTATTAAGTTTATTTAAGAACTCATGATTTTGGGCACGCATATTGTCTGTATGAACTTTCATTTCCGAGAACTCTTTTTTTAGTTGTTCAATCTCTGATACGGGTCGAAACGTAAAAACGATCCCTTGTAACTCGTTATGATCTAATATCGGCGAGTAATCCATGACATAGATTTGCTTTTCTAAAAGAATTTTTTTATTTGATACATCTTTCGTTCGATCAATTTCATTGAGTGCTTCGAGAATCTTCGGGTGAGTGATTGAATCACCAATGTCGAACTGATGGAAATAGTCCATTTCTCGTGCCTTTTTGTCCATCGTTACAATGGTACCGTCTCGACTAACAGCGACGATCGCATCATGAATCGAATCCAAGATCGCACCTTTTTCTTTAAAAAGGTAAGAAATCTCTTCAGGTTCTAGTCCGTAAAATAATTTTTTTAGCTTTCGGGCAACAACGATCGCACCGATGATCCCGAGCATTAAAACGAAGGAAAACCATTGGGTCGCTTGTCTGCGATAATTTTGTACTTCTTGATTGATATCCTCATACAAAAATCCGACGGAAGAAACTCCGATGACTTCTCCTTGGTTATTGTAGATCGGTGTTTTCGCTTTTGCGGCATCACCAGAAACACCAACACCTCGATAGATGACTGATTGCTTTTCTTCAAACACATCTCTATTGCTCGTTCCCATCACATGACCGATCTCTTCTGGGTTGTGATGGGAGTAGCGAATACTATCTCTGTTTCCGATGACAACGTAGCTTGCCCCCGTTAGTTCGCGGATCGTCTCAGCTGCTGGTTGCATAACTGAGGACGGGTCGCTCGTTGAAAAGGCATAAATGATTTGGTCATTCGATGCTGCTAGTTTTGCAACATCCATGGCACGCTCACCAAAATGTTTTTCGATCGCATTACTAAAAATAGTTGAGAAGAGAACGGTTGCAAGAACAAGACACGTAAGCACGACAAAAGAGACAAGAATGATCATCTTTGTTAATAGATTTGGTCGTAGAACGTTTCGCATGACATTCACCTTTTTCCTAAATATGTAAAAATAAAAATTATGAAAATAATAAAAATAATAAAACAAATACTAAAAATTTTAAAAATATTAAAACACTACCCTATTTATATTACACTCTAACTACACCAAATGAACACGCTTACAAGTTGGAAAATTTTAAATCTGCTGTTTGTTTGGCATCTTCGTACTAATTCTATTATAAACAAAACTAGTTATAGGGGGATACTACATGTTGAAAAAAAGTTATTTATTTATCGTTGTTTTACTTCTATCGGTCGTAGCGATGGTCGCATGTTCATCAAATGAAGATGCGTCAAGCGAGAATGGATCGTCAGATGAGGTGTTTTATGATGGCAAAACGCTAGAAATTCTCGTTCCAACAAGTCCAGGTGGGGGCTCCGACATTATGGCTCGCTTTATGACACCATACTTACATGAACATATTGAAGGAAACCCAACGGTGCAGGCAGTGAATGTACCTGGGGGTGGAACGATTACTGGTTCAAATGAGTTTGCATTGATGAGAGAAGCAAATGGTGAAAATGCGATCTGGGCAAGTATTTCAACAACAACGGCTTACCTATTAAATAACCCGGCCATTCAATTTGATTATGCGGATTGGACACCAGTTGTCGGCTATCCAGATGGTGGCGTTGTCTATATCTCACCAGATACAGGTGTTACTGGTGTTAGTGATCTTTTAGAAGCAGACGAACAACTCGTTTATGGTGGGACAAGTGCTACAGGGCTACCATTGACAACGATTTTATCGTTTGAAGTGTTAGGACTTGATGTTGATGCTATCTTCGGTTATGAGAGTAGCGGACCTGCTCGAATTGCTTTTGAGCAAGGAGAAACAAACATTGATTTCCAAACAACATCTTCATACTTTTCAAGCGTGCTTCCACTAGTTGAGGAAGGAAAAGCAATTCCACTGTATGCGATGGGACAGATCAATGCTGATGGAGAGCTTGTTAGGGATCCACACTACCCTGAACTTCCAACGGTGAAAGAAGTCTATGAGGAGCTTCATGGTGAAGAGCCATCTGGTGAAGAGTGGGATGCGTTTAAAGCATTTGTAGGTGCTCTTTATACAGTCCAAAAAATCCTATGGGTACATGATGAAGTTCCTGAAGAATCACTTGAAGCTCTAATCAATGGAGCAGAAAATATGGTTGCAGATGAGGAGTTTATAACAGAAGGTGCTGATGTATTTGGTTATGATCCATTTGTTGGGGAAGAGCTGCAAACATTAATTAAGCAGTTACATGATCTACCAGATGGTGTACAAGATTGGGTAATTGACTATTTAGAAACAGAACATGACGTTCAATTATAAAAGGAACTTGACTTGGAAGCCTGCGTACTAGCGGCTTCCAAGCGCTTTATAAGGAAGGGGTGAGAGTATGATAGAGACACTATTGCAAACGTTAACGATCGTTTTTGATCCATCAAGATTAGTGTTTATGTTTTTAGGCATCATGTTAGGTTTAACCATCGGCTTACTTCCAGGACTAAGTGGAACGGTTGGTATGTCAATCCTTCTTCCTTTCGTTTATGGTATGGACCCGTTCACGGGTATGGCATTATTAATTGGTATGGTAGCCGTCGTCCACACAGGTGATACGTTTCCGTCAGTCTTATTAGGGATTCCAGGATCATCTGGTTCACAAGCAACAATCATGGACGGATTTCCACTTGCGCAAAAAGGGCAGGCATCAAGAGCTCTCGGAGCAGCGTTCTTCTGTTCGATGATTGGTGGGGTGATTGGCGGGATTGTCTTATTTCTTGTCGTTCCATTTGTACGTCCACTCGTCCTTGCCTTTGGATCACCGGAGCTATTTATGCTCGCTTTGCTAGGGTTAAGTATGGTTGGTATTTTGTCTGGAAAAAGACCGATTATCGGTGTCGTTGCTGGTTTATTTGGAATGTTGCTTGGGACGATTGGAAGTGCACCAGCAGTTCCCGACTATCGCTATACATTTGACTGGCTATACCTTTATAACGGGTTACCGCTGCCACTGGTCGCACTTGGCTTGTTTGCCTTCCCTGTCTTGATTGACTTGCTTGTATCAAACCAAAGCATTTCAAAAGGGGCAAAGTTATCTGGTAGCTGGTTTAATGGGGTAAAAGATTCACTTAATAACAAATGGCTGATGTTTCGCAGCTCTGCATTAGGTTCTGCCGCTGGGTTTGTTCCTGGACTAGGTGGGAGTGTTGTTGACTGGTTAAGTTACGGTTTGGCCAAGCAAACGAGTAAAAAGAATGATGAGTTTGGTAAGGGAGATATTCGCGGTGTCATCGCTCCTGAGAGTGCCAACAACGCCAAAGAGGGTGGCGCGTTAATTCCAACGTTGATGTTTGGGATTCCTGGAAGCGGTACGACTGCGATTTTATTAGGTGGTTTATTGTTAATGGGGGTTGAGGCCGGTCCACAGCTAGTCACAACAGAGCTATCATTAACAATGTCAATTATTTGGACGCTCATTATTGCCAATGTCTTTGGTGCAATCGCTTGCTTATTATTGATTAAACCAATTGCCAAATTTAGTACGATTCACCCTACGAAACTCGTTCCATTTCTTGCGATCTTATTGATTTTAGGTGCTTATCAGACAAGTCAGCACTGGGGCGATCTCCTTGCGTTTGTTGTCCTCGGTATGGTTGGTTGGGTGATGAAGCAGCTAGATTGGCCGCGTGCACCGGTATTGATCGGGTTCGTGCTTGCTTTATCAGCTGAACGATATCTCTGGATCTCATTCTCTCGTTTTGGGACGGAATGGTTAACTAGACCAGGTGTCATGATTATCGGAGTATTAATTGTTGTCATTTTAGTCAGTGGTTTGTTAATGAATCGTAAAAAACGCAGCAACGAGACTTTTGAAGATAAAGGGGTGAGGTCATGAAGAAGAAACATGCTTCATTACTCTTTTTGGGATTGCTCTTTCTACTGTTTGTATGGATGGCTGTTCAAGCAACAAGCTTTCAAACGCAAGCTAGCTACTTTCCATTGTATATTGCACTGCTGGCAAGTGTACTCACGATTGTTGCTACGATAAGGCAGATCGTTCAGATGCGTAAGGAAGATAATCAAGAACCTTTCCATGAAAATATGAGCAATGTCATTAAGTATACAGCTTGGTTGATTGGCTACCTCATTTTGATTTATCTAGTTGGTCTTGTTCTTGCATCGATTGTCTACTTATTTACGTTTTTACTTTATGAAGCGAGACTCACGATCGTAAAGAGTATCTTATCGACTGGGGTGGCTACGGTCGTGGTCATATTGATTAGTCGATTTATGGAATTGGAATGGCCTTCAAGCCTCTTTGCGATCTTTTAAAGGACAGGCTTAGGGGTGTCGGAAGAGAGGCATAATTTTTTCAAAAGATAGGTGAGTAATCTATGAATCGAAATCAAGTTTTTCATCAGTTGCTTCACAGTGGTGATGACATCCTTGTCGCACCAGGTGCTGCAAATGCCATTACGGCACGTTTAATTGAGGAGGCTGGCTTTCCTGTTACGTATATTACGGGAGCGGGTTTGTCGAATTCAATGTTAGGTCTAGCTGATGTTGGATTGCTTTCATTTAAAGAAGTATTAGATCAAGTGAAGTATATTTGCGATGCTATCGAGATCCCCGTGATTGCCGACGGTGATACTGGTTTTGGAAATGCTGTCAATACAATTCGAACGGTCAAGGAGTTTGAAAAGGCGGGGGTTTCTGCCATTCAACTAGAGGATCAATTCACCCCAAAAAAGTGTGGGCACTTTGAAGGCAAACAAATCGTTCCAGTCAGCGAGATGGTAAATAAAATAAAAGCGGCTGTTGATGCAAGGCAAGACCAACATTTCAAAATCATCGCGAGAACAGATGCAAGGGCGATTGAGGGGTTTGACTCTGCGATTGAGCGGGCTGAGCAGTTTATCGAAGCGGGTGCAGATATTACCTTTGTTGAAGCGCCGCAGTCCGTTGCGGAAATGCAAACGATTCCTGAGCGATTAGGGTCGACTCCCCAAGTCGCTAATATGGTGGAGCATGGAAAAACACCGCTGGTGGTAAATGATGAATTAGAGAAGATGGGATTTAAGCTTGTTCTTTACGCAAACTTTTTGCAAAGACGGGCGATTCGAGCGATGCAGGAAGCTCTTGAAGGGTTGAAGAATGAGAATACAACGTCTGCTTTTATGGACGAGATCATTTCAATGAAAGAACGAAACCGTCTCACCCGATTAGATGAAATTAAGAAGCTTGAAGAACAATTTATGAAGTGACACATGCTTAATTTCCTACTATTTCTAGGGGTTGCAGCTATCGGAGGTTTTGTTGGATTAAAGCTTAGGCTACCGGTGGGTGCGATGCTTGGTGCTATGATGGCTGTTGCGCTCTCGCAATCATTTGGGATTTTAGAGTTTGAGAGTGGGGGAGGCTTGTTATTTGGTCTTCAAATTGCTTTAGGTGCGATGCTTGGTGTAACGTTTATCAATTTTAAAAAAGAGTATGTCAAACAGCTGTCGTTCACCATAGTGGTACTCACGCTTGGACTTGTGTTAATGGTGGTCATCATCGTCTCGGTGTTGATGATTGTCACTGATTTAAGTTTACCGATTACGATCTTATCATCATCACCTGGAGCAATCTATGAGATGGCCATGCTTGCAAAGTTAGTAGAAGAAGATGCCCCAGCTGTTGTGTTTTTGCATTTGGCAAGGGTTGTGATTATCATGTCACTATTTCCGTTTGTGTTGAAATATTTTCTGAAGTTGTTAACGAGTAGAGAAAAGGATGAAAAATGCTCATGATACGATGGATACAGTTACTAATGCTAGCGTGTATAGGCGGTTTGCTAGGGCATTGGGCAGGCATTCCTGTAGGTGCGTTGTTAGGGGCACTTCTATTTGTAGCGGTTTATCAAGTGATGACACACAAATTGCCGGTCATTCCTGCGAATGCAAAACGAGCCATCCAAATGTTATTAGGAGCAAACATTGGTCTTGCCTTTTCAAGCGAGACGGTAGCGGTTATGAAAAGCATCTGGCTTCCAGCACTACTGATTCCATTGCTTCAACTGTCAATCGGGGTCATCATAGGGCTGATTTTAATTAGGTTTTTAAAAATCGACATTGCGACCGCATTTTGTTGCTCAGTTCCAGCTGGGATGAGTGAAATTGCTTTTTTAGCTGAGACGTACAAAGCGTCATTACCATTAGTTGTAACTGTGCATATTTGTCGGGTTTTCTTTCTAGTATTTACAATACCGTTTATCATTTATTTAATTTTATAAGGGGCGAGGAAAAATGAATACTGAAAACAAATCGAATGTACAATCGCAATTTGGAAAAAGTGCAGAGAGTTATGTGACGAGTAAATGGCATGCAAAAGGTGCAGACTTAGCAAAGCTTGTTGATATTGCGGAGCTTGATGGAAGTGAACGTGTGTTAGATATCGCTACTGGTGGAGGGCACGTTGCCAATGCATTGGCACCATCGGTTAAGCAGGTGACTGCGTATGATTTAACAACGGAGATTTTGGCTGCGGCGAAGTCATTCATTGAATCAAATGGATTTCAAAATGTTGAGTTTGTGCAAGGGGATGCGGAACAAATGCCTTTTGCTGATGAAGCATTTGATGTAGTTACGTGTCGGATTGCTGCCCACCATTTCCCTAACCCAGAGTCTTTTGTACAAGAGAGTTTCCGCTCCTTAAAACAAGGCGGTCAATTTTTACTGATTGATAATGTTTCTCCGGAACGAGAGGATTTCGATCACTTCTATAATAAAGTCGAAAAAGATAGAGACTATAGCCATCACCGTGCTTGGAAAAAGTCCGAGTGGTTAAAGATGTTGGAGGAAGCTGGTTTTGAAATTGAAGAAACGCACCGATTTACGAAAACGTTTGTCTTTGAAGACTGGTGCAATCGTATGAATGTTTCAGAAGAAGAGAAAAACAACCTTTCTGCGTATATGATCGCCGCATCCGAAGAACATCACGGCAAGTTCCGGATTAAGGTAGAGAACGGTAAGGTATATTCATTTATGGGAGAATCGATACTAATCAAAGCTGTGAAGTAGTTGCATAGCGGTGCCAGGCACTAAGGGTGCCTGGCACCGCTATTTGGCACCGCTATTTATTTTATTTAAATAGGCAGACCTTGCATGCAATGGAAGCGAAAAGCACATGAACTCCCCCTTGTTAGTTGTTAAACTTAAAAGATGGTCTCAATTTGGAATGGATAGTCTACAGAAGACCTTTATTTTAAGTTATCTTATAGTATTTATTATTTCGTTTTGAAATAGTAAGGGGGAACCTATGAAAATAGATTCAATCAATAAGTCGAAAACAATGATTTTTGCACTTATCTTTTTAATGATATTCAATGGATTTTTTAGCGCTTTTCCAGCTTTAGCGGAAAGTGACAGTCAACCGCCTGTCATTCACTCCGTTGAAGTTACACCACAAGAAGCGGGAGTCGGTGATAAAGTAAATGTTCGGGCAGAAATCACGGATGATAAATCAGGCGTGAAAAGTTCAGTGCTCAGATTTTATACGCCATCCAAAAACCGTTTTGAACGTGTTGGGTTAGAATACAATGAAAAAACCGAGTTATGGGAAGGCGAGTACGAGGTCAAAGAAACAGACGAAGCAGGTCGCTGGACGCTCTGGTTTATCGACGCCTATGATCATGCAGGAAATTCGCACAGCTATAATCCGATAGATTTTGAGAATGCATCTGAAATAGGCTTTGATGTGGTCAATCCAAATGGGGATAGTACACCACCTGTTATAAGTAGTGTCAAAGTAATGCCTCAAGAAGTAGAAGTCGGTGACAGAGTAAAGGTTGAGGCAGAAGTCACGGATGATAAATCAGGCGTGAAAAGTTCAACACTGAGATTTTACACGCCGTCAGAAAACCGATTTGAACGTGTTCCGCTAGAGTACAATCAGGAGAGCGGGTTATGGGAAGGTGAGTATGAGGTCAAGGAAATGGACGAAGAAGGCCGCTGGACGCTCTGGTTTATCGATGCCTACGATTATGCAGGAAATTCGCATAGCTATGATGCGGTAGATTTTGATAATGCTACTGAAATAGGCTTTGATGTAATTAATCCGGATGAAGATCGTGAAGCGCCGGTGATAAGCCGTGTAGAAGTAACACCGCAAGAGGTGGAAGTTGGCGGTAAAGTGATTGTACAAGCTGAAATTACCGATGATAAATCAGGTGTGAAAAGTTCAACACTGAGATTTTATACGCCATCACAAAATCGTTTTGAACGCGTTGGATTAAAGTACAATGAAGAAACAGAATTGTGGGAAGGCGAATATGAGGTCAAGGAAACAGATGAAGCAGGGCGTTGGGCGCTTTGGTTTATCGATGCCTACGATTATGCAGGTAATTCACAAAGCTATAATCCGATCGATTTTGAAAATGCATTTGACATAGGCTTTGATGTAAAAGCTCATTCACCTGATGAGGGTGTTGACACTCCAGAAGCGATTGAACCATTGCCACACCATTACACGACAAACAACGAGACATGGAGTTATAAAAGTATAGATGGCGACTTGTTTATTGGACCTGAGTCTGTCTTAACGATTAATGGTAACGTGACAATTAACGGTGATGTCTATGTACTTGGTGCGATCCGAAATTATGGAGACCTAACGATTACAGGTACACTGCATGCTAGGTCTATGAATTGGGGTGGGAGTTCTACGCTTTATCATGGGACGGTGCTCATGCAGGGAGGATCTAACCAAATTAGTTCGATGCACGTTTCAAACCAAATGTATGAGGTGCCTGTTGAGTTATATAATGACGACTTTGTTGTGAGCGATGGGCAGATCGAGCTTGTTGGTGCAACTGTACCTGTGATTGATTTATATATTGATGCTAAAAAGGTTGATGTAAAGCATGATGGTACATTTTCAATCGAACTGGAAGATGTGACTGCTAACGAGATCACGTACACAATGGTTGATGTGTTTGGGAATGAGCGTGCACAAGCAATTAAGGTCGTATATGAAGGAGTACCTGTCTGGGAAGAAGATGAGACGCTTTTAATTGAAGCAATAGAAGAGACAAGTATCTCATTATCATGGGGTGCCGCAGTTGAAGAGGACGGTATCGCCTACTACCACTTGTATCAAGATGGAGAGGCGGTCGCCCAAGTCGATGGGACAGAGACGAGTTACGTATTTACTGACCTCAATTCATCGACTGAATATGAGTTTATGGTAGAGGCAGAAGGTGTATCTGGCAAACGATCTGAGCCGTTGGAGATAATGGTTAAAACGGAAAAGTCAGCTGAAGAAATTGCAGAAGAGACGGTTGATGAGGCGTTTTCTGTCATCGATTCTCTACCAAGTAAAGGTGAATTAGTTTTAGCGGACAGAGCCGATGTCGAAACAGCAAGAGGGTTGGTAGAGGAAGCGATTCAACTAGGTGCTAGTGAAGACGATATTAAGAATCTATCGAAGTTGGTTGAATTAGAGGAAGAGGTTGAGGAACTAGAGACTCAGGCAGAAGCAAGGGAAAAGGCTCTTCTTGCAGCGGAGACAGCGATTGAAGCGTTGCCGGATGAAGCAGAGCTTACAATCGAGGATCAGCCAGCTGTTGAAGAGGCAAGAGAGTTAGTCGAACAAGCTACTGATTTAGGCGCAAGTGAAATGGATATTGAAAAATTACCGAAACTAGTGGCTTTAGAAGAAAAAATCAGAGAGTTGGAACGCGAGGCAAAGGCAATAGCTGCGCTTCAAGAAGTGGAGACAGCGATCGAAGCGTTGCCGAGTGTGGACGAACTGACACTTGATGATAAGCCAGCGGTTGAACAAGTTCGTGAAAAAGTAAGGGAAGTAGATGAGCTAGGTATAAGCGAACTAGATGTTGATAACCTTACTAAATTGGTTGATCTAGAAGACAGGATAACAGAGTTAAAATTCCAGTTAGAGGCTAGAGAAGTGGCTGAAGGTGCAATCGATCGCTTACCGTCCGTCGATTCTTTGACAGAAATAAATGAACCAAATGTAAGGACTGCGAGAGATTTAGTAGATGAGGCTGTCGAATTAGGAGTTGTTGAATCTGAGATTACGAATCTCGATAAACTGATTGCGTTGGAAAAGAAACTCTCACAGTTAAAGCAGGAAAAGCGTATATCGTTAGCTGATCTGAAGGATCTACCAGACAAAAATGATGTCCAGTTAACGGATGTGCCTACGCATTGGGCGAGGGATGATATTAATACACTAACGAAAAAGGAGATCATTTTAGGTTACCCAGATTCTTCTTTCGGTCCCGATCGAAATATTAGCCGTGCGGAAGTCATGGTTATTGTTTCAAGAATTGTAACCCCATTTGCTGATGGGGAGCAGTTAGAATGGACCTTTGAGGATTCGGCACCTGAATGGGCGAGAGATGCGATCCTTGGTGGCGTTTCTCTTGGGTTGATTCAAGGTTATCCTTCGAATGAGTTTGGTGCAGGTGATCAAATTACTCGAGCAGAGTTAGTGATGATTTTAAATCGTGTCGTAGAGCTCGTCGATGAAAATGATCAAAAGAATATAGAGTCTACAGTTGAATTTAACGATGAAATCCCTGAGTGGGCGCAAGAAGAAATTAAGACGATCACACAACTGGGCATCATCAATGGATATGATGATCAAACATTCAGACCACAAGCTAAGGCAACAAGAGCTGAAGTAGCAGCTGTGATGAACAGACTACTGCAATAATTTAAGAAGAGACTGAGACAAAAGGTTTTACCTTTTGTCTCAGTCTCTTCTTTTCTTTGAGCGGGTGCCTGGCACCCGCTATTAATAAACCTCGCCAGAAATAAACACTTCATCATCTCCACCACCGAGGGTGCCGGTGCCTTCAATTGTTAGTTCATTCACGCCACCAATGTTGAATGTAACCTCTGCGAATGGATCATCTTCGGTCACTTTTACTTCGCGGATGACCGTGTCGCCGTTTTTGAACTTTAATGTTGCTTGGTTATCTGTTAGTAAGTGGATATCAAATGATACTGTTTGGTATGTGTTTCCTGTTTCAAATGCAAATGCTTTTGAAGCAGAATTAAGTTGTGAGAATAAGAGACCATCTGGATAGAGATTACCTTCTCGGTTTACATACTGTGGGTCAATCGTCTTTTCGATAAAATAACGGTCACGAACGAGGGATAAGTCGTTAACAGACGTTCTTTCATTGGTTTCGCCAATGAGTACTGTTCTTGTGTCAGACTTCCAATCTATTGCAACATCAAAGGCATCTCCAACCGCACGTACAGGTAGATATGTATTTCCTTGGTAGACAATGGCTGAGAGGTTTTGTCCATCACGTGATGGTTGCCAAGCTTCGCCATCAATTTGGAAATCAATACGGTGATCTAAGTGAGCGCGGACCGTCTCTAACATAGAGTTTGCCCCAGCTCCTGCGGCAAATCCTCCCACTAACGTTACCGCTAATGCCCCGATACCAAACTTCTTCTTCAAATCTTTCATTGAAAACATCCCCTATTCATTTTGTTATACAGGGGTCTGACCCCTTAAATGGACAAATAATGGTGGATTATCCTTCTGGAGTGAACAAATTGCCGTTAATAGAGGTTAAATATAACATATTGTGTGTAATGTTTAATAGGGGTCTGACCCCTATTAAACATGCCAGTCATACAGTGAGCGCACGGGGGGATCAAGCGGTTCAGCTGTATAACTGTATTCAGGGAGTTCATAGATTTCAAATTCCGCTGTCACGGTCTCGTCGTCCAATGCAACTTCAACAAACCATGGTTGAAACACATTTAGTCCTTTGTCAGAAAAGAGATATTCAATCGCTAGTGTATTGGTTACATACCGCTCATTATTTGTTGCGTTTTCTAGCGGAACCTCATAGATCGCAAGTGGTTCATTTGGTTCAGAAGCTATATACCACTTAAAGCGGATGTTTGTATATGTATGATGCAATAACCGAACAATGACGGTAACGGCGTGGTTTTTTTGTGTGAATCGATTTGTGAGTCCAATTGGTGTGAAGTCAGGGCTGGCCTCTTCACAAATCGTAATCTCTTTAATCTGACTTTTGAGCTTGTCTACTTGCTGACGTTCGCCCATAAGCAGTCCTTTAGTCTCTGTGACTTTGTATATGAAACGATCGTCCCGATTGATTTAGTTCGCCCTGTGGACTGATATGATCTAGAGGGATTTTGAAAGGAATTGGGTTGCCGGTTCATGTCCTCATTACCTTCTGAAACTGTGGCGACGCTTTCGTAACTTTGTATATGAGCTTTAAATGGTGCAATCGCGTTAGCTCGCTCAACTTTTCGATTAGCTCGTTTCCGTGCTCTTTGTTTCATCCATTCATTCGTATACGGGTGTATCGGAACATTCCAATAAGATAACAATCTAAACTCCCCCTATTCCATGAAATGTAAAACTAGTTAAATATAACTATAAAGTGACATAAACAAGCTGTCAACAGTGAAAACTGTCACTTTGGAATTTTCAAACAATAGAGATGTGAGCCCTTGTTTCACCTAGCTTCTTGAAGGTTTCACTGTATTAGTGGGCGTAAAATAGAAGCTGATAGGGATAGGTGAATTTGTCGAATATAGTAAAAATGTCGTAGGTATCTGTTAAATTTTGTCGAATCTTTTTGTTAAAAAACATGTTATTTTGAGTTCGGTGTATGCCCGTTAATAAATGGTATAATAAAGGAAAAGGCGAAGGAGTGATCATGTTGTCTGCGATGAGGCCTGATTTTTCAAAAACGTACTCGTATGCTGATTATTTGCGTTGGAGTGAAGGGGAGAGGGTTGAACTGATTGATGGCTTTCCTTATTTCATGACACCGGCACCGTCAAGGTTGCACCAACAAATTTTATTAGAGCTTGGTACTCAATTTCATACGCAGTTAAAAGGCCACCCATGTGAGGCTTATGTTGCACCATTCGATGTCCGTTTGGCTGAGGATGAGGATGCAAGTGATGATGACGTGTTTACCGTTGTTCAACCTGATATTGTGGTCGTATGTGATCAAAATAAGCTTGATAAACGTGGTTGTAACGGCGTACCTGATCTAGTTATTGAAATCATCTCTCCTTCAACAGCTTCGCATGACTACATTCGCAAAATGGAGCTATACGAAACATTCGGCGTGAAGGAATATTGGATCGTCCAGCCAACAGATCAAGTCGTGATGGTGTTTAAACATAATCAACAATCGTTTGACAAGCCTACGTTTTATGATAAGGAAAGTACAATTGAACCAGGTGTCATTTCAGGAGTAGAGATTCAACTTGCTGATGTATTTATCGACGATTCGAAAATAGATTGAGTTTGTTCGTAAGGTCGTAAGAAAAAAGCAGGATTTTGTCGATTTAACGAGAATGAAATATAACAAATGTTTTATAAAGGGTTGAACAGGGAATGAGCATTGGAAATGATTATGGATTCTGTGCAGCGTGCGGTAATGTAAAGGAAGATCAATCCTCATCGTTATGTAATCAGTGTAGCTTAGCAGAATACGCAACAATTAAAGAGTATATTAGGAAGAATCCTCATGCAAATGCGATGGATATTGCGAATCATACAGGGATATCGATCGATCGGATTGTCAGGCATATTAAAGGTGGCGCTTTTACCTATTCTAAGCGGTAGCTACAGAGGGTTAATAAAAATAAGGAGGTGTTTACATGGATGTTGGGTTAGCGTCAATGGTCTACAACCAAGCGCAAGTGAAGCAGCAAGCGAGTATGTCGGTAATGAAGACAGCGATGGATGGTGCTGAACAAAATGCGGATGCATTGAACAAAATGCTAGAGGGTGCGAACGAATCGCAGAAGCTTGCAACAGATCCACATAGAGGTAGAAACATTGACATGAAAATATAGAGTCTGTTCAAAGTAAGGCCTTTTTTTGAACGCTCTTATAAATTTTTAGAAAACCTTAACAATCCCCTTTTGGATGCCGATATTAATGATAAACAAAAAAGTCGCATTCCGGAGGGGATTTTTTGTGGATGTTAAAAGGTCTTCAGCAGCAGGGGCATATGAGCTTTTAAAACAACCAAGGATCGAACCAACGAGAAAACTAGACCATAGCAATAGCGAAAGGTCAACAACAGAGTCGATCCAAAGACAGTCAGAAAAGGGTAGTGAGAAGGTATCGAGAGCTGATTTAGAAGAACAAATTGAGGGTATGAATCAAATGCTAGATTTAAATTTTACTTCGCTAAAATTTAACGTGCATGAAGATTTGGACCGTCTGTTTGTCCAGGTTGTTAATCGCGACACCGATGAAGTGATTCGTGAGGTGCCGCCTGAACAATTTCTCGACATGGTTGCATCCATGCTTGAGCATGTTGGGCTACTCATTGATGAGCGAATTTAATTGAATTTGAATTATGAAAACAAAAAAGAGCAGAAGAAACATCTTCCGTTCTTTTTTGTTTTTTATTTAAAAGCATGAGATGGATTATCGGACAACCCAGTGAAGTACAAGGTTAGTTGTTACAAAGAATGGGAGAGTGATGAGATGATGAGAATATCAGGATTAGCGACAGGAATGGATACTGAACAAATGGTAGCGGACTTAATGAGGGCTGAGCGACAGCCAGTCAATAAAATGCTACAAGATCGGCAATGGCTTGAGTGGCAACGCGATGATTATCGTGACATGAACCTTAAGTTACAGACGTTTCGATCAAACTTATTCGACGGGGTGATGATGAGATCGAATTTAGACTCGAAATCAGTGACGAGTTCTAATGAAAGCAACGTAACGGCAACGGCAACAGCATCAGCTACGAATAGTACATATGCAATTTCTGATGTCAGTCAACTTGCGTCTGCGGCTTATAATGTTAGTACTGATAGTATTACTGGTGATGACCAAACAAGTATTGACCCAAATGAAAGTATCTGGACACAACAGGACCATTTTAGTGCAACAGCATGGAATACTATTCATGAAGATAATGATGAGGTTACGTTTACAAGTGACTCAGATACTATAAAACTTTCAAATGGTGCGATTGATACGGTGAACAGCATTACCGTTGATGGCACTGAATATACGATTGTTCAAGATCCAGATAACATTGGCAATGAAGAGGTCTACGTGGATGTGACTACTGGTTCGCTTCAATTTAGTGAAGAGTTAGAAGAAGGAACGGTGGTAAATGCCGATTATCATTATGATACTTTCGACTTTGATATAACTACATATACATCTGATGGGAAAGTTGAAGAATCTTTTACCTTTGATGGTTCCGCTACACTTAATGACGTGATTGAAGAAGTAAATGGCTCAGATTTAGGGGTCAATATGATGTATGATTCTTTTACAGACCAAGTTTCAATAACACGAACGGAAACTGGGAACTTCAATACTGCTGAGACAGAAGGCGACTATTTTGGCAGTGAGATTGGCTTTAATGGGAGTTTTCTAACAGAAGATCTTAAGTTGAAAAATGCTTATGAGGATGCTGATGGGGTTATACAGAGGTATGAAGAAGGTGGCGAAAACGCTCAATTTTCAATTAATGGATTAGAAACAGAGCGTCAGTCAAACACGTTTGAGGTTGATGGTGTGACATTTACGTTAAACCAAACATTTAGTGAGTCAACGACTTTAAATGTACAAACAAATACTGATGATGTATTTGATCAAATCATGGAGTTTGTTGATGAATACAATGAGTTGATTGCCGATGTTAATGGAAAAACAACAGAATCTCGTCAGCGGGATTACCCGCCACTAACGGATGAACAAAAAGATGCGATGTCGGAAAAAGAAATTGAACAATGGGAAGAGATGGCTCGTAGCGGAACGTTAAGTAGTGACCGAATTCTTTCTAGTGGCATGAATCAGCTCCGCTTGGATGCCTATTCTCCTGTTGAGAATGAAGATGCTTCGTATCAACTTTTATCAGATATTGGTGTTAATCTTGTCAGTGACTATCAAGCACGCGGGATGTTTGAGGTCGATGAAACTGAATTACGGCAAGCGATTGAAAATGATGCTGAAGGTGTCTACCAATTATTTGCTGCTAATGGTGATTCGTTTGAAGAACAAGGGGTCGCTCGGCGCATGCGTGAGAGTTTAAAAGGAACGATTGACAGTGTCAGTGATCGTGCTGGTGGAACTGATTTTGGGGGAAATCAACATACGATAGGACGAAATATCGATAATATTAATGATCGGATCTCTAATTTTGAACGCCGTTTGCAGCAGACTGAAGAACGTTATTGGAGCCAATTTACAGCAATGGAACGAGCAATTCAACAGGCGAACGCGCAGGCTGACCAAATGTTTGCTATGATGGGTGGCGGTGGCGGAATGCAAATGTAAGCAAGGGCATCAGGACAAAACTAGTTAAACTATTGGCAATGACTTCACTCGCCACATGCCCGTTGTGAGTCTCACACCGAACTTTTAAAAGATGGTGGCGGTTACGCTCATTGCTTAGAGGCTAGGACAAAATGATATGCTCCCTCTAGGGTAGACAGATTAAAAAATAAAAATCTGTTTTACCTTAGGGGGAGTATTTTTGTCCAATA